>WJIW01000443.1 GCA_014730065.1 Armatimonadia bacterium
ATGCCACATGACGTCATCGAGGACCATGAAGTGGGTCGGGCCGTAGTCGAAGGAGTAGTACGAGGGGCCGAAGTGGCGGTTGAAGGTGTCATCGGAATCGGCGTCCGACTGGGCATCGAAGTTGATGTCATGGTTGCCCAGCACGTAGTACCACGGGATGCCGACCAGGGCGATGGCCTCCTTGAGCGGCTGGAAGACCCTCAGGTCGTCGAAGACGATGTCGCCCAGGGTGACGCCGAAGGAGTACTGCTTGGCGCCGATCAACTCGGCGATGACGTCCCGCCGGATGTACTCCACCTCGCGCACATCCCGCGGCTGGGTATCGCCGAAGAAGAGGGCCTGGAACTGCTCCGGCTCCTCGCTGGGATATAGGGGGAAGTTGATCGAGTCGGGCAATGGACCGGTGGGCTCGATGCCGCCGAAGCGCAGGTCGGGCGAGCCTTCGGGGCGGTGGATGTAGTGGAACTGGGGGATGTTGTACTCGTTGAAGGGAGTGGTCCAGCCCCGGGGCTTGGTGATGAAGAAGATGGTGTCATCATCGTACGGCAGCTCCCAGCGGCCGTGCGGGTCGGTGAGCACGATCTCCCGGCCGTTGGACACGCGCACACCCTCGATGCCCTCCTCGCGGGGGCCGATCTTGCCATCGCCGTCCCGATCGTGGAAGACGACTCCATCGGCTAGGTCGGCGTGGTAGCCGGGGTCGTGCTCGGGCTCACCGGGCGCGATGTGGGCGTAGGCAAGGATGGGAAGGGCGAGTAGCAGGCAGGTCAGTAGGGCCCGGAACCTGGCGGCACCGGTCTTGTGGGCGTACTTCGGGTCCATGTTCTCCTCCTGATGTGGGATTGTCGGTCGCGGGCAGTGGACCCGCGCCTCTCCAGCGTACACTCACATGTTAGCGGAGGCTAAATCTGCGTCAAGGGGGGACGCGTGGCGCGCCGAATGGGTGGGGCTGGGCCTCCGTGCCCAGCCTGCCAGATGGAACCCCCTGTGGTCCCCCTTGGGAAGGGGGACGTGTGGTGGGCGGGCCTCCGTGCCCAGCCTGTAGCGATGGACCCCCCTGTGGTCCCCCTTCGGGTTGAAGGGGGACGTGTGGTGGGCGGTCGCCTCAGTACAGCGTCCAGTTCACGCCCGTGCCCAGGCGGTGGTCGCGGGTGCCGGCGGTCTCGGAGCGATAGATCCACACCCCATCTTGGGTGTACAGCACCGCGTCGTTGACCCCATCGCCGTCCATATCTCCCACGAAGGCGTACGGACCCGAGTTGCGGCCCGCCTCCTCGGAATGCTCCACCCGTTCGAAGTGATCGCCGTGGGCGCTGCCGGGGGAGAAGGTGGCGAGGCACTGGCCGTCGCCGTCGTAGATGCCCCGAGCGTTCGCGAGGAGTACCTCCATGAGTCCATCGCCGTTCCAGTCGATGACCCGGTGATGCCGCCCGTAGTTGACCAGGTACGTTCCCGCCAGGCTGCCATCGGCGCTGAACATACGCACCTCGGCCTCGCCCCACGGCACGTGGTCGATGTCGACGACCACCTGATACGGGTTCCGCATCGGCGCCGCCATAGCGATGGGCCCCGCGTCCACCGACTCGTAGTGGGCGCCCGCCACCTCCCAGACGGCCTCGCCGCGGCCGTTTAGCACGGCCACGAGGTTCGCGCCACAGCAGGTGATGGCGATGCGGGCATGCTCGGCCTTGTGGCCCGCGCTGCCGAACCCCGGGTGGATCAGCTCGGCGCAGTCGAGGTGCCCCCGGCGCAGATCGGTGGCTTCGGTGGTGTAGGTCCAGCGCTCGTCGCCATCGGGGCCGAGAAGAGTGTAGCCGACCAGCACCTCATCCCGGCCATCCCCGTCGAGATCCATGGGCTCGGGATGATGGATGGTCTTGTAGCCTTCGGGCGGCGTCCAGCTCCAGAGGGGCCCCCAGCTCCGGTCGAAGGCCCAGACCTTGGTGTACCGGGTCTTGACGATGATGTCCGTGGGCCGGCCCACTCCCGTCAGGTCAGCGAAGGTGATGCAGTCGGCGACCTCCAGGCCATCGGGCAGAGGGTGACGGCGCAGCTCGTGGCCGGTGGCGCCGTTCAGCACGACCAGGTAGCCCGGAGTGGAGAGGAAGACCTCGTCCCTGCCATCGCCGTTCAGGTCGTAGAGCTGTAGGGGCACATCGTAGGTCCAGTTCGGCCGCCCCGCGCCCGCCTGGCCCCAGGTCCACAGCTCTTCTCCCTCGAGGTTGTACGCCGCCGCCGCAGTGACGGCCTGGTTGTCGTTTCGGGCCGCGACGATCTCGGCGCGTCCATCGCCGGTGAGGTCGCCGGCGACGACCCACGCCCCCGCGTGGGGCCCGGTCTCGATGACACGCCAAGGTTCGAGCAGCGGGCCTCGAGTCTCCCAGGTCTTCACCTGGAAGGGCTCGCCGGGCGCGGCGTGGCTCAGGGCGAGGAGCGAGGTCAAAGTGAGTATCACGGCAGCGGGTCCACCTGTCATGTCTCGTACCTCCAAGCTGAGGACCTGTTTCGGCACGGGACTGGCCGGTCCTGCGCCCGACCAGGGTTACCCGGCCAGGGCGACGAACAAGCGGTGTCACGCACCAACCACCACACCGGCGGCTCGCCGCCGCGCAGAGGGAAGTGGATGCACGCACCATGGCTAAGTCAAAGAGTGAGAAGCAGATCCGCTGTGCCGCGATCGGTTACGGGGCCTCCTTCAATATGGGCCTCAATCACGCCAACTGGATCAACGCCACCGACGGCTTGACCTTCGTGGCCGTCAGCGACATCGACCCGGCTCGTGCCAAGGCGGCGGGCGAGGAGCTGCCGGGGATCAAGACCTTCACGCGCAACGAGGAGCTGCTGGCGGAGAAGGACGTCGATCTGGGCGTTATCATCACCCCCCACAACACCCACGCCGAGCTGGCCCTCCAGTGCCTCAACGCCGGTAAGCACGTGGTCCTCGAGAAGCCCATGTGCATCACCGTCGAGGAGGCCGACGAGATGATCGCCACGGCCAAGCGGAAGAGGAAGACCGTCACCGTCTTCCACAACCGCCGGCATGACGGCGACTACCTGGCCCTGAAGGAGATCGTGGAGAAGGGCCTGATCGGCGACGTGTTCAACGTGGAGATGAACATGGGCGGTTACGGCAAGCCTCGCAAGTGGTGGCGGTCCGACAAGGAGATCTCGGGTGGGGCCTTCTACGATTGGGGCGCTCACATGCTCGACTGGCTGCTCCACATCGTGCCACAGCGGATCGAGCATGTGGTGGGCCATTTCCACCAGGACCTGGTATGGAACAAGTTCACCGCCGAGGACCACGTCCACGCCCTTATTACCTTCGAGAGCGGCGCCACCGCCGATGTCCAGCTCTCATCGGTCCAGGCCATCGGCAAACCGCGCTGGCGCGTTCTCGGCACCAAGGGCGCCGTAGTGGATACGGGTGAGGGCAAGTTCCGTGTCGTGACTTTCGTGAAGGGCTACCAGGCCGAGATCATGGTGCCCTACAAGGAGAGCAGCTGGCAGGCCTACTACGACAACCTCTCGGCCCACCTTCGCGAGGGCAAGGACCTGGAGGTCACGCCCGAATCCAGCCGCCGGACCATCGGCATCATCCGGGCCGCCGAGAAGTCATCGGCCACCGGGAAGCCCGAAGAGGTCCCCCATGAGGATACGCTGTGGCTCTAGGACGACGGCTGATTGTCCTCATCGCCGGGCTCTGGCTCTGCTTAGGAGGGACCGCCATGGGCAACGCTCCGGAGGGTGCCTTTACCAACTCGCTAGGCATGGATATGGTGCCCGTCGCCGCCGGCGAGTTCGTCATGGGTAGCCGGGGCGAGGCCTTGCCGGAGTCGGTCACCCCGCGCGCCCATCTTCGCCATGGCGACGTGGACGAGCGTCCGGCGCATCGCGTGACGCTCAGTGCGGGCTTCCACCTCTCGGCAACCGAGGTGACCAACGCCCAGTACGAGGCCTTCGACCCGAGCCACCGTGAGCTGCGGGGGAAGCTCGGGTTCTCCACGGGCGACGATGAGGCCGTGGTGTTCGTGACCTGGGACCAGGCCCGCCGGTTCTGCGAGTGGCTGGCGGAGCGGGAGGGGCTCCCTTACCGGCTGCCCACCGAAGCCGAGTGGGAGCATGCCTGCCGGGCTGGGACGGCGACGCCCTACTGGACCGGTGCGGCCTGGCCGGAGCCCTACGGCAAGAACCAGCGGCGAAGCTGGTATCCCGATCCCGCGCGCAGCTCCGATGATGAGGTCGTCGAGCTCAGGGTGGGGCGGACGCCGGCAAACCCATGGGGTCTCTTCGACATGCACGGCAATGTGGAGGAGTGGTGTGCCGACTGGTACGCGCCCTATCCCGTCGGCGACCGTGTCGATCCAATGGGGCCCGACGACGGCGAGTTTCGGGTGACCCGGGGCGGCAGCCACTCAACTGAAGCGTACTACTTGCGGTCGGCGAATCGCATGGGAGCTCTGCCAGGCGAGCGTAGCTGGTACATCGGCTTCCGGGTGGCGCTTGGTGAGCCGGCGGGCCGGCGTGCTACACCGACCACCGGCCTTCCCCTGCATCAGCGTGACGTGGCCCAGGCGACCCGGCCGCCCGCTCCGACCCCCGATGAACCGTGGTTCGCGCCGCCACTGAAGTACGTTCACATCCCCTCAGGCAGCCAAGGCCCGCTGTGGTCGCACCACAACCATGTGCCCGCCGTCGTGGAGTGCCCGAACGGCGATCTGCTCGCAGCGTGGTACTCGTGTGTCGAGGAGTCGGGCCGCGAGACTTCCGTGGTGGCCAGCCGGCTGCGGCTGGGCGCCAACGGATGGGAGCCCGCCGAGTTGATGTGGGACGCGCCGGATCGGACCGAGGAGTCGAACGCCTTCTACCGGGCCGACGACGGCACGCTCTTCCAGTGGATCTGCCTTTCGGCCGCGGCGACGTGGGGGAACTGCGTCATCGTGCAGCGCACCTCGAGCGACAATGGCGCCACCTGGTCGCCGGGTCGTATCATCACCCCCGATCATGGCCTGCGGCACATGCCCATCGACGGTGTGATCCAGCACTCCTCCGGGGCGATCGTGATTCCCTGCGACGCCGTCACCGGTGGACACGGAGGCACGGCACTCCAGGTGAGTACCGATGGCGGCGAGACGTGGAGCGACCCCGGCGGCAAGGCGGCGGGAATCCACGCGGGGATCGTGGAGATAGATGGCGGACGGATTCTCGCCCTCGGCCGGGGCGACGACATCGATGGCCACATGCCGCTGAGTGTCACCGATGACCTGGGCGCCACCTGGGAGTACCGGGCCAGCCCCTTCCCGCCCATCCGCGGGGGCCAGCGCCTCGCTCTGATCCGTCTTGCCGAGGGCCCGCTCTTCTTCGCCAGCTTCGCCGACGAGATCGTGGTGCCGGGGCCCGATGAGCAGATGATGACGGCATCGGGGCTCTTCGCCGCCCTCAGCTACGACGAAGGCGCGAGCTGGACCATCGCACGGCTCGTATCCGATGAAGGAGGCGGGGAGTACGAGACTACCGACGGGGCGACATTCCCAATGTCTACCACCTCCGCCGAGCCCCGCGGCTACCTGACGGCCATCCAGGACCGCGGCGGGACGATCCACTTGCTGAGTAGCCGGCTGCACTACCGGTTCAACCTGGCGTGGCTGGAGGAGCGGCTCGGGCGCGGGTAGGGGACAGAATCGCGAGCGCCGGCTGGCCTTGTCGGAGACCCGCCGGCGCCCACTTTGATACGGATAGTGCTCTCAGCGACGCTTGCACCGCCGGATGACCTCCATCTCCTCCTGAAGGGCCAGGAGTCCTTCGGAGGCGCTGGCGGCGCGGCCCTTCCATAGGCTGAGCTGCTCCCGTAGCGAGCTAACCTCACCGTTGAGTCGCTGAACCTCCATGAGGGCCCTCTGGTAGTCTCGTTCCGTTGCTGCTGCCATCGCGTCACCTCTTCTCCTGGCTTTGTCGTTACCAATATAGTGGCATGTCCGAGGCAGAATGTGGTGAATCTGGGCAGAAAAAACACTGTGAAAGTTTTCCAGAAGGGGAGTATGTGACGGGTTTCACGAACCTCTGGCCTGTGAAATCATTCTCGGTGGAGCGAGATGCCGGTGAGGGGTGCCCTATGGCATCGCCCGGGGCCCCAATACGCAGCATAGGCCGCGGTGCGTTGCGGGTCGCCGTTTGGTGGGAGAGCCTACCCCGCGGCGACCCAGATCGGGCTCGACCAGGCCTGCCGGCCGTCGCACCGCGTCACTCGGACGTAGTAGTAGTCCGTGGCCCGCTCGGGCTTGTAGTCGTCGACGATGAGCTCGTAGCTGTCTGTGGAGCCATCGAGGTGGGCCACGAAGTAGTCCCGGCCATTCTTGACCGTGGCCACCGTCTGCAGCGGCGCCCCGCCCTGAATGGTCAGCCGGATGGGCCGGGCCTCGCCGCGAGCAACCTGTGTCTCCTGGCCCATCACCACGCCCGCGACGCGAAGGTCGATGAGGATGCGCGCACCTGTTGCCGCATAGCACCGGCGACTCCGGAGGGCTTCGAAGATGGCTTCTCGGGTGAGGTCCTCGGCGAGCAGGGCGACCAGCCCTGGCTCGTCGTAGCGCAGGTTCCCGCCGGCGTGGTGGTCCATGCCCGGGTGAGGGCTATGGACATCCGATCCCGCCACGCAGCCCATCCTGGCGCCCAGCACCAGCGCATCGCGCCAGTGGCCGAAGGGACTCTCGTGGGTGGTGGGCCGGGGGTTCCCGAAGTACTCGCTGGTGCCCCATTTGGAGTAGACCTCGATGAGCGGGGTCCACAGCTCCGGCGGGATGGCCTCGAAGTTCACGCCCTGGTTGAGCGTGGTCGTGTGGTGCGGGATCGAGAGGATGTCGTCGCGGGCGAGCAGATCGGCCAACTCGTCCCTGGTGATGTGGCCGTCGCGCTCACCCCGCACCATGTCCCCTTCGCCCTCCCTGTAGTAGAGGCAGAGGTTAGAGTACCAGGGCGAGGAGTCGCGCTCGTAGCCCAGGAGAGTGACGAATCGGCCGGGGTCGTGGTACTCGGCCACCTTGCTCTGGATCAGGTCCCACTTCTCGCCCCAAAGCTCGGTCCGCCCGACGCCGCCATGGTCGTGGTCGGTCAGGGCACAGAAGTCCAGGCCGGCGTCGTCCCGGGCCGCTCTGTAGTAGTCATCGGGGGTTCCGCGGCCATCGGAGACTTCCGAGTGGCCATGGATCTCGCCCCAGAGCACCCGGTAGCCATGGGGCTCGGGCCGTTGGTCCTGCATGTAGCGGGCCAAGTCGGGGATGGAAGCGTCCGGCCCGCCGTACACGATGGCTGAGTACTCGGCGTCGCGCGAGGGATGGGTGAAGCTCCGGCCGTCGGGCATGGCGATGGGGCCTTTCCGGTGGGGGCACCAGCGCCCGCCTCCCGCTGGGACGGGGAGGCGGGCGGATGCGACGTACTTGGGGCGAGGCGCCTTACGGCAGCTCGACGACCTTGCCCGTCTTCAGGGACTCGATCTCGGCTTGGGCGATCTCGATGTTCTGCATGGCGTCCTCGGGCGAGAGGACTGAGGGCGTGGTGCCCGATTCCACGCAGTCCACGAAGTACTTGCACTCGGCGTAGTAGCCGCCCAAGTCCGAGATGTTCCCCTCTTCGGCGGCCGAGCCGTCCAGGGAGACCTTCTCGAACTCGATGGGCTCCGCCCCCTCACTGGTGAGGAGCTGCAGGGTGGGGCTCTGGGCGCTGGAGTAGGAGACCACGGCCTCCTCACCGGTGACCCGGCAGGCCATGGCGAAGCCCGATGCCTGGTCCCACGCCCCCTCGGCGCACGCCGCCAGGTCGTCATAGATGTAGTTGGCGAAGACGTGGGCCGGGCCGGTGGCGCGGTCGATCTCCGAAGCGGTGCAGAAGACGGCCTTGGGACGTCCATGGAGAGCGCAGAGCCAGTCGATATCATGGACGTGGAGGTCCACCAGAGCCCCGCCGGAGCGCTCGCCGTCCTGGAGCCACTTGTCCCAGGACCACATCGGGGTGCCGCCGACGCGGATGCACATGGTGTTGCGCACCCGGCCGATCTTGCCGCTCTCAACGACCTCCTTGAGCTTCACGTACTCGGGCCACCACCGGAGCACGTGGGCGATCATGAGGAACTTGCCCGACTTGTCCCGGGCGTCGATCATCCGCTGGCACTCGTCGACGGTGAGTGCCATGGGCTTCTCGCAGATAACATGCTTGCCCGCTTCGAGGGCCTCCACCGCGCCTTCGGTGTGGAGGAAGGTGGGGAGGCAGCAGTCGACGATCCCGAACTCCTCCGCATCAAGGGCTTCCTTCATGCTGCCGAAGGTCTTGACGCCGAGGGCGTCCTCGGCTTTCTTGCGCTTCTCCTCGTCGATGTCGATGACGCAGGCAAGCTCGGCCCCCGGCATCTCCTTGTAACCGTTGGCATGGGTGCCACCCATAACTCCATAGCCGATCAATGCGACGCGCTGCATCCTGGAGTCTTCCTTTCCCGTCCCGCCTGGCGCGGGGAACTGGGCGGTATTCGCGGCGCGGCCGCGCCGTCCCTTGCCCCCGGCGCGGTCATTCGCCGAGAAGCGCCTCGGCCCGGTCGGAGATCTCCTGGGGCTCGAGGGCCCGAGCGTAGATGGCCACCAGCCCGATCTCACCATGCCACTGACGGTCCAGGGTCAGCTCGTTACCCAAGGCAAAGCCGAAACTCGGGTGCCAGTTCTCGATCCCGCCCCCTCGCTGCTCCTGATGGACCTCATTGCCATCGATGTAGAGCCGCACTTCGCTGCCGTCGTACGTGGCAACCACATGCTGGGGCATGGTGACCAGCGTGCCCGGAGGGGTGGACACCTCGGGAGTGCCCTGCTCGCCGGTATCGCCCGTCCGCAACCGGAGGACGTAGCGATCCCCCTCCTGTCCCAGGGTGAAGTTCCGGCTTGCCGTGTCCGTCGATAGGGTCACGATGCGAGCCGGTCCGCTGTGGTCCTGGTCGGCCGGGGTCAGTAGGGCCTCGATGGTCAGCTCGCCCGTGGCGATGAGAGCGCTGGTGATGGGCGTAGCGGGGCCGTCGGTGACCAGGCCGACGCCATCGCCCACCAGCCGCACCCGCCCGGGCAAAAACTCCACTCCGCCGTCGCCGGTGGGCACCAGATCCAGAGCGGGATCATCGGCTGCCTGGTTCCTCAGGGGTGGGCCGCCCTTGGCGGCGTCCCAGAGGGCGACCAGACCGAAGGGAGCTGCGGCTACCGATCGGGGCTGGAACTCGCCCATCAGAGGCTGCAGCAGGGGTGTGAGCACGTCCATGGCTTGGGCTTCGAGCACGCCCGGAGGCGGCGGGCTCCCCTCCGCCGCCTCCAGGCTCTCGATCAGCCGGCCGATCGCCATCAAGTCGGGGGATAGCTCTCGCACCCAGCGGAAGGCGGAGAGAGCGTCGTTGGCCCGGCCTTGCTCCAGGTGCAACACGCCCAGGAGCATGGCCGCGGAGGTGTGCTTCGGCCGCACTATCAGCGAGCTTCGGAGGATCTCCGCGGCCAGTCCGTAGGGCACTGTGGCGGTGTTCTCACCGATGCTGAGGACGGCCCTTCCGATGGCGGCCTCGACGCCGGGCATGTCGCCCACCAGGGCGGCCCCGATCGCGTCATCGAGGGCCAGGCCGGCGGCGAGGATCTCGCGCGAGGGGGGGGTGGGGGCCCAGTCGTCCAGGCCGGCACCACCGGCCAGCTCCGTGAGCAGGGCGTCGACCGCCTCCTCGGGAGTGGCGGCGGTGGTCTGGTGCTCAGTGACTGTGCCCGGCTCGCCCCGGGAGATGACCGCTGTGGCCAGGTACTGGGAGTCCTCCGCCGGGCCGATCCATCCGGAGACGACGAAGGGCGCACCCAGTAGGGAAGGTAGGGCGGAGGCCGCGTCCTTCGCCGGCCCCCCTGCGTCGAGCGGGATGGTCCACCGGGCGGTCGCGATGCTGCCCTGCCGGACCGGCTCCGCCCCGGCGGCGACCATGAGCTGGTCCATCCGCGCGTAGGCGTCGTAGCCCAGCTCCCGGGGCACGCCCTCGCCTACTTGGAAGGGCAGTAGACAGATACTGCCGGATGGGAGTGGGTCTTCCTGAGCGGCGGCGGATGCCGCCATCACGACGACAAGGCAAAGAACGGACGCGCGGGCACGCATAGGGAAGACCTCCCGGGAGATGGGCTTTCCTGAGCGGTTCTACCCTCCGAGGGGCCGCGCCTTCCTGATGGCCGCCGCGACCGATGAAGCGGTCGCCTCCACCTGGATCGGGGCGTTGGCCCGGCCGCAGGCCATGGCCTCGATCTTGCGAGTGTGATAGCCCACTACGATGTCGGGGTCCTTAAGCAGGTGCCCTGTGAGCACGGCCGCGACCCGGCTGTTGGCGTCCATGATGCCCTTCTCGACTAGAGACCGGATGCCCGCCACGGTGGCGCAGGAAGCGGGCTCGGCACCGACGCCCGCTGCGTCCACCACCGCCTTCGCCTCGAGTATCTCCTCGTCGGATACCTGATCCACGATGCCGTCGGTCTCCCGGATCGCCCGCAGGCTCTTCCGCCAGGAGACGGGGTTGCCGATCTTGATGGCGGTGGCGAGGGTATCGGGGTCGTCCATGGGCGTCAGGTCATGTCCCTCGGTATAGGCGGTGTAGAGGGGGTTCGCGCCCTCGGCCTGGATAACGGCGAGCCGCGGCAGCCGGTCGATCAGCTCCAGATCACGCAGCTCGCGCAGGCCCTTGATGATGGCGCTTCCGTTGCCCAGGTTCCCGCCGGGCACCACGATCCAGTCGGGAACCTCCCATTTCATATCCTGCAGCAGCTCGAAGCCAATGGCTTTCTGGCCCTCGATGCGGAAGGGGTTGACCGAGTTCAGAAGGTACACGCCCTCCTCGGCACAGACCTCCTCGACCAGCTTCATGGACACATCGAAGTCGCCCGGGATCTGGAGCGTAAGGGCGCCGTACGCCAGAGCCTGGCAGAGCTTGCCGTAGGCGATCTTCCCCTCGGGGATGAAGACGATGGCCGTCATGCCGGCCAGGGCGGCGTAGGAGGCCATGGAGGCCGAGGTGTTCCCCGTGGATGCGCAGGCCACCCGGTCCATCCTGTGGAGCCGGGCCATGGTAACGCCCACCGTCATGCCTCGGTCCTTGAAGGAGCCCGTGGGGTTCTCGCCCTCATGCTTGAGGCACAGGTCGCCGACACCCGTGAACTCGGCGACTCGAGGGCTGTAGTACAGTCCCGTGTTGCCCTCCCCGCGGCATAGGATGTCACTGGCCGCGACGGGCAGGACCAGCTCCCGGTATCGCCACACCCCGGAGCGATCCTCGCGCTCCCGGCTACCCAGACGCCGGTCGAAGGCCGCCAGACCGATGGGCGCGGTGGCGGCATCGAAGTCGTGGATCACGTCCAGCACGCCGCCGCACTCGCAGCGGTGCCGCAGCTCGTCGCCGGGGTAGCTGGCGGAGCAGGCGACGCATACCAGGGTCCAGGTGACGTGCTTCATAGCGGCCTCGCCCCCGGGCAGTCGGCCGGCGAGATCACCGACACGGCCTGCATCTCGGCCTGATGGAATGCCTCCACCATCGCCCCTCCCACCTCTTCCGCACATCGCGGGGAATGACACAATGCGAAAATCGACGGTCCGGATCCGCTGATCGAGCTGCCCAGGGCGCCGGCCTCCAATGCCGCGGCAATGACCTGGGGCCCGCCCGGTATCAGGGCCGCGCGCCGAGGCGTGACCACCTCGTCGGGCACGCACCGAGACATGAGGCTCAGGTCGCCCGAGTGGCAGGCGCTGACTAGAGCGGCAATGTTGGCGGTGTTCCGAACCAGATCCCCGAGGGATACTTGGTCGGGGAGCGCCTGCCGGGCGTCTCGGGTAAGTAGCTCGTACTCCGGCGTGACCACCACCACGGTCAGCCCATCGGGTATAGGTAGCCGGATGATGTCCAGCGGCTCGACGGAGCGGATGAGAAGCAGGCCTCCGAGTAGGGCGGGCCCGACGTTATCGGCATGTCTCCCTGCCACGGCCGCCTCGGCTTCGATGCATGGCGTCACGAGCTGCTGCTTCCGCAGGGGGCCGCCCAGCAGCAAGTTGGTGGCCAGCGCGGCGGCGGCGGCGCTGGCCGCAGAGCTGCCCAGGCCCGAGCCCAGGGGCATGCTCTTGTGCAGCTCGATCTCGATGCCCGCCGTAGTGCCCGCCGCCTTGAGGGTCTCGATGACGGCGATGCCCGCGGTATTCCTCGACGCCTCCAGGGGCAGCTTGCCATCATCGCCGGTGATAGCCGAGATGACCACCTCGTCGCCTTCGACGCGCCGCGCGGTGACCGTGTCGCCCGGCTCGCGGACGGCCAGGCCCAAGATGTCGAATCCCAGGCCGAGATTCGCCACGGTGGCGGGAGCGAAGACTGTGATCTCGTCCACGGAGTGGCCCAATGCTATCTCCTCTCCGCGGCGATGCGCAGGACGTCACTCAGCACGCCCATGGCGGTGACCTCGAGGCCGGCGCCCGGGCCCGACACCGCCAAGGGGCGGTCGGCATATCTCTCCGACTCGAAGACGATCATGTTGTCCGAGCCTTGAAGCCCGAACAGAGGCGAATCGGCGGCGACCTCGATCAGGCCCACCCGAATGCAGTCCGGCTCGATGGTGGCACCGTACCGGAGGCGCCGGCCGCCGGCAGCGCAGGCCTCGACGCGCTCGGCCAGGGGGCCGTCGTACTCGGTGCGGATGCGCTCCAGGAGCTCCTCCAGCGGCAGCCCCGCGAGGCCGTCGGCAACCAAGCCCTCCAGCTCGGGCTCCACATCGCTTTCGAGAATCCCCGAGAGTCGGGCCAGGATGATCGCCTTCCGAGCCACGTCCAAGCCCGAGAGGTCGTCTACGGGGTCGGGCTCGGTATAGCCGCGCCGGGCGGCTTCCGCCACAGCGTCCGATAGTGCCGCGCCAGCCTCCAGCTCGGACATGATGTAGCCGAGGGTGCCGGAGAAGCAGCCTGTGATTCGCCTGATGGCATCGCCCGTCGCCAGCAGCATGTCCAGGGTGTCGACCACGGGGAGGCCGGCGCCGACGGTGGCCTCACACTTGAGCAGCCGTCCGCGCTCTCGGGCGGTGTGGACCAGCTCGCGGTACGCCTCCATGGAGCCCGCCAGCGGCTTCTTGTTCGCGGTGACCACATCGGCGCCCAGTCGCAGCGCCTCGAGCATGGCATCGCCCGAACCGTCGGCGTCGCTGACATCGACGAGAACGGGACGCGACACCCGGAAGCCCAGCACTCGCTCGACCATGGCCGTGGGTGAGCCCTCCTCCGCTCCGTCCACCTCGACCAGGCTCGCCCCCTGCTTCTTAATCTCCAGCCCTGAGCGCACTCTCTCCAGGGGGATTCCCGTGGGATCGAACAGGTACCCCGTGCGATCGCACATGGCCACGATCTCCGGGCTCAGGGAGAACCGGTCGAAGACGTGGCTTGCCCGGTCGAGGATCAGCTCGGCCAGCGCCCGGCCGACGCGGCCGCATCCGAGCAGCATGATGTCCATGTTCGTCGCCGAGTCCCGGCCGGTGTCGGCACGGTGGAGACCGAACTCGGCGTGGGCGGCACGCAGGGCGCGATCGACCTGGTGCTCCTCCACGGCGAAGGAGATGTTCAGCTCCGACGACCCCTGGGCGATGGCGCGGACGTTGACTCCCTGATCGCCCATGGCCGTGAACAGCCGGGAGGATACGCCCGGCGTGTGTGCCATGCCGAGGCCAACGGCGGCGATGATGCCGATGTTGCGGACGAGGACGACCTCTTCTATGTCGCCCCGGGTCAGATCGGGCCTGAACTCGCTCTTCAGGAGGGCCTCGGCCGCTTCGGCGTGCTCCCGCGGGAGGGCGATGCAGATGGTCGACTCGGAGCTGGACTGGCTGATCATGGTGATGCTGATGTCTCGTGCCGCAAGGGCGCCGAACATCCGCGCCGCCACCCCTGGGACGCCTGCCATGCCTTTGCCTTCGACCGATAGCAGGCACTGCCCGCGCACCGCGCTGAGGGCCTTGACCGGGTGGGATCCGGGCGTGAAGGTGCCATCCACCAGGGTGCCGTCCGCGGAGGGGTCGAAGGTGTGCTTGATCCGCACGGGGATGGACAGGTCGGCTACGGGGATGATGGTGCGCTGGTGCAGGACCTTCGCCCCGTAGTACGACATCTCCGAAGCCTCGCGGTAGTTGAGCTGTCCGACGACCCGGGCATCGGGGACGACGGCGGGATCGGCGCTGAAGACGCCCGCGACATCGGTCCAGATGGTCACCTCGTCGGCAGCCGTGGCTGCGCCCAGAAGTGTAGCCGACAGATCGGAGCCGCCCCGCCCCAGAGTCGTCGTCGCGCCATCGGGCGCCCGTCCGCAGAACCCCGTGACCACGGGGATCCTGCCAGCCTCCAAGTGACTTCGAAGGGCCTTTTGGATGAGTCGGTCGGCCACCCCCGTGAGTGGCCGAGCATCGCCGAAGGCGTCGTCGGTATCCAGGAAGCTGTCCGCGTCCAGGGCCATGCCTTGGAAGCCTCCGAACCCGAGGGCGGCGGCGAGGAGCCGGACGGACAGCTTCTCCCCCACGCTCAGAATGCGGTCGCTGACTCGGGGGGAGAGCTCGCCGATGAGAGCCACGCCCCGGAGAAGCTCCGAGACCTCCTCCAGCAGAGCCACCAGCTCGCCCCGGACCGAGTCGCCCGAGCCGGGATCCGCGTTGGTCTCGCGACTCAGTAGCGCCAACGCATCGGTGTGGCGGTAGCGCAATCGCTCGATCTGCTCCAGGGCTCGCTCCAGGTGGCCGTCGGCTGCGTCACAGGCGGCGCGCATGAGGGCGTCCGTCGCGCCGCCCATGGCCGAGGCCACGGCGACGATCGTGGCCCCCTGGGAGGCGCGGCCGAGAATGTCCGCCGCCCGGGCCAAGCAGCCGGCGTCGGCCAGACTCGTTCCCCCGAATTTGTGCACCTCGGTGCGAGCCATCGGAGACAATGTATAGTGCGCTGCCCGCGGCGGCAAGGCGTGAAATGGGGCTGCTACGAACCCCCCGACCCCTGCCGACCGTCCGTGCTATACACGCGGCATGGGAGGGGTGGGGGCGGCTGGGGCGAACCCCGGCGACACGGCCCCGCCCCTGGCCGGTAATGGAAGGCGGACGATGGGCATGAGATGCCATGTTCTATGCTCTTTGGCCCTGCTGCTGATTGTCGTGGCTGGCTTGCCATCGGCGGCCCAAGAGGCCGAAGAGCAGGAGCCCTACCCGGACTACGGTCCCTCGCAAGACCGCGTCGAGCTGCGGTATCAGCCCGAGCCTGGCACGACACGCTCTTACGAGCTTTCGTGGAGCTTCGGACTCGACGTTCCTCTGTCCGGCCATCGTAAGGTGGAAGGGGAGGGGATCGTCCACCTCCAGTGCGTGGCGGCCGAGGAGGGCGTGAGCACTCTCCTCGCCACCTTCGAGGGCTTCGAGAACCGCATGGAGGGCACAACCTACGGCGTTAACTTCCCGGCCGACGGCCTCACACTCACCGTGGACGACAGACGCCGGGTGCTCACCACGAGCCATGACGTGGAGTCCATGGCCGCGCTTCTGCTGCGAAGCCTGTTCGCCGCCGCCTTCGCCGAGCGGCGCCTGGAGATCGGCATGTCGTGGCGCCACGATCTATCCCTCATGGATCCTCCCGCGCCCGATGGCGAGGACGTCCGTGGACCCGACTACTGGCCCGACCGGCCGGACGCCACCGACGTCCTGCCCGACGACGCCGACAAGGAGCGCGACCGGCAGGCCGAGCACATCCTCGCCGCCGTGCAGCCCCTGGATGGCGGCGACCGCATAGCGGCCCTCATCTCCGACATCGAGCTGGCCTTCAGCCTGGAGGCCTACGGACTGGGCACCTTGGGCCGTCTGGGAGTGGAGATGCACAGCGAGTTCTGGGAGTCCACCGGGGAGCTGCGGTGGGCGAGAGCTACCGGGGGCGGACGTCTCCAGACCCTCGCCGTCGTCTCCGTGCCTATCGAGGACCTAGTCATCCTGGCCACCCTGTACGATCCCCGGACCGGAGAGGCCGTCGAGCCCATGGCCCAGTACGCCCGGCCCGCCCCGTACGAGCCACCTGCCGATGACCAAGAGGGGGAGGAGCCCGGCACCCAGCCCGCCGAAGCTCCCGAGAGCAGCCCGCGCGAGGACCTGCCCCCCGACCATCCGCTCCGCAGGCGGTAGGGAGTCGTCGGGCTCGCGCCTGAGAATGGGGTCGCCCTTGGACTGGCAGGCCAGGCTAGCGGAAGTGATCGGTCGCGGCTTCTCCACCACCACGCGAGTTGAGCTGGGCATGGGAGCCATCGGCCGGCTGCCCCGGGCCATCGAGGACCTGGAGCTGCCGCGACGGGTGCTGCTCATCGCCCAGCCGGAGACCTGGGAGGCGGCGTCGGCGCCCGTTCAGGCGGCGCTGCGGGTAGCGGGGATGAAGTCCCAGGTCCACATCACCACCGCTGATTCCGTGAATGGCGAGGCCGCCGCGGACATCGAGCTGGTCCTCCGCGATAACCCCTTGCTCGTGCCCGCCGCCATCGGCTCCGGCACCGTCAACGACCTGGTCAAGATGGCTGCCCAGGAGGCCCGGGTACCGTACATTAGCGTGGCCACCGCCGCGTCGATGAATGGCTACCCGTCGCCCATCAGTGCCGTGCTGAGGGACGGACTCAAGTCCACCGTGCCCGCGGCGCC
>WJIW01000444.1 GCA_014730065.1 Armatimonadia bacterium
CCGTTCCACGACTTCCCCGAAGGGCCCGACTGGTGGGACACACCCGACTACCGCGCCGTCATCGCTCAGCTTCCCAAGCTGCGGATGAACTTCATCGGACTGCACTGCTACCCCGAGCGCAACTGGGATCCTGAGCTGACGGTCTGGATCGGTCTGGAGGAGGACGTCCGGGGCGATGGCGACGTGGAGTTCTCGTACCCGGCCAGCTATGCCAACACCTGGCGCCCCGAGTGGGGCTACCAGCCGAAAGACACTGGCGATTACCTGTTCGGTGCATCACTGCTGTTCCCGTCCGATGGCTATGGTCCCGACGTCATGGACGGCTGGCTGCCGACGGCCGAGTCTCCGGGGAACTCCAACGAGGCCTTCAATGGCACCGGCGACATGCTGAGCGAGGCCTTCGATCTCGCCGACGCGCTTGGCGTTACCACGTGCGTGGGCACGGAGACGCCGTTGACCATCCCCGCGAAGGTACAGGAGCGGATGCGCGAGCGCGGCATCGATCCCGCCTCCGACGAGGGCATCAAGGCGGCCTACCGCGGGATCTTCGAGAGGGCGGCCCGAGCCTACGCGCCGGACTACTACTGGCTGTGGACGCCCGAGGGATGGACCTGGTCGGGCACCACCGACGAACAGGTAGAGGCGACGGCGCGGGACATCGAGCTGGCACTGGAGGCCCTCGAGGACGTGGGCGATCCGATGACGCTGGGGACGTGCGGATGGGTGCTGGGTCCGCCCCGTGAGCGCTCGCTGTTCGACGACATGCTGCCGCCCGACTCGCCCATGGCATGCATCAACCAGCAGGTGGGGGTCGCGCCCGTGGAGCCCGCCTTCGCCGACATCGACGGCCGGCCCCAGTGGGCCATCCCGTGGCTGGAGGATGACCCGGCCATGACGGCGCCCCAACTCTGGGTCTCGCGGATGCGCCGGGATGCTCAGGACGCCCTGGAGTACGGCTGCACCGGCCTCATGGGCATCCACTGGCGTACCCGCAACGTGGCGCCCATGGTCTCGGCCCTGGCCAAGGCGGGCTGGCGTCAAGACGACTGGCGCCCTCTGCAGGAGCTGGATCTCCGACCCGCGGGGCACCGCGCCGTGGGAGGCACCACGGTCACGTACCCCCAGGACATCGACGGCACTGACGATGATCCGCTATACCGCTCGGTGCGCTACGATCTGCGCGGGTACGTGTTCCAGGTGGAGAACGGTGAGTACGACATCACGCTGCGCTTCTGCGAGCCCCACTACGATGATCCGGGCCGAAGAGTCTTCGGCGCGGCCCTGGAAGGTGAGAGGGTCATCGACTCCCTGGACATCCTGGAGCGCGTCGGCAAGAACCATGCGCTGGACTTCACCTACGAGGATGTGCGGATCGAGGATGGCTGGGTGGATATCGAGTTCATCCCCATCGTGGAGCTGCCGGCCATCGCCGCCATCGACGTGGTGGGTGAGGATACGGAGATCCACATCAACTGTGCGGGGCCTGCGTACGAGGAGTACCAGGTCGATCTCCCAGTCATGCCCCCACCACCGTCGGGCCCGCCATCGGGCGACTTCTACCTGGACTGGGCCCGGGCGCTGTTCGGCCCCCGGGCAGCCCGCCCCATCGCCGAGGTGTTCGAGTCGGTCGATGGCCGCTTGCCCCGGCCGGCGACGTGGGTCGGCGGACCGGGCGGCTTGCTTCCCGACCCACGGCCCATGGAGGAGGTCGAGGGGGAGTACGCTTTCGTGGATGAGCTAGCGGCCCTCAGGCCCTTGGTGACGGAGGCCGGCGCTCTGGATCGGTTCGACTACTGGCTCGGGACGTTCCGGTATATGGAGTCGATGGCGCATGTACGCGTCCACTGGGCCCAGTTGCAGGCGGCCTTGGCCGCCAGCGATGTGGACACGGCGGAGGCGGCATACCGGCAGCTCGTGGCCTCGCTGGAAGATGTGTACCAGCACCTACTGCCTGTGGTAACCACGCCGGGAGAGCGGGGAACGGTGATGAACTGGGAGGGGCACATCCTGCCGAGCGTTCTGGCCGAGCCCACGGCGCAGCTGGAGGCGCTGCGCGGTGAGCCGCTGCCCGGCGACTGGCGGCCACGCGGTGACTACCGAGGCCCGCTGTCGCTGCGGTCACCCGTGCGCACATCGCTCGTCCGCAGTGGGGAGTCGATCCCCGTCGAGGCCCTGGTGCTTAGCGAATCTGGCGCGGCAAGTGTGCGCGCCGTGTACCGGCGAATCGGCTCACGAAGCTGGCAGGGCGTCCGGCTGACGAACACCGGGAGGGGCTGCTGGCAGGGCGAGATCCCCGCGGCTGACGCCACCATTGAGTACTACCTGGAGTGCGTGACCAGGGCCGGTGAGCGTGCGATATGGCCGGCGTCAGCGCCGTCGGTGTGCGAGACCGTGGTGGTGTGGGAGTAGGCTTCAGGCGGGAGAGAGCCAGTCCGGCCGGTCGGTCCAGTACAGTCCCTGGCCGGGCTCGATGCGGAGTACCTGCATGGGGCCACCGCACGCGCCCGGAAAGC
>WJIW01000445.1 GCA_014730065.1 Armatimonadia bacterium
GGGGTTGGTGCTGCCCGTCATGAATCCGCTGGCGTCGTAGCTGATGGTCCAGAGGCTGCCCAGGGGATCCTCGATGGAGTTCGCGTTCGGGGTATAGGTGTAGGTGGTGACGCCGCCGCCGGGTTTGGTGGTGGACTTGATCCGGTCGCCGCCCGTCTCGTAGGTGAAGGTGTACCGGTGGCCCTCGGCGGTGGTTCGCTCCACCAGTCGATGGGCGCCATCGTAGCTGAAGCTGGTGACGCACAGGTTGGGTGTGGTGTAGCTCTCCAGCTCGCCGTCCACGTTGATGGAGAACTCCGTCTCTCGGCCGGCGGGGTCGGTGATCTTGCTGACGAACCCGTTCCCATCGTAGGAGATGGTGGTGACTCGGCTGCCGGGCCCCTCGATGGTCTCGAGCTGTCCCGCGGAGTAGGAGTAGGTGAAGGCTCGGCCCGAGTCGTCGGTATACTTGGTCTGGTTGCCCGACGTGTCGTACTGCCATTTCCGGCCCGAGGGCGCCGTCTCGGTCCACTCACCGGTGCCCGTGTCCCGGCTCAGGGTAGTCTTGGTGCCCGGCGGGTCGGTGCACACCCACTGGTTCATGGGCCGCAGCTCGTAGGTCCGCTCACCCCCGCCGGCGAGGGTGACGGTGGCCGTGTTGATGGATGCCTCCACGGCCTTAAAGATGTTCGATGCCCAGCCCGTGCCCAGAGGGGTCTGGACGGGGTTGAGCCCATTGAACCCGAACTCCACCTGGGGATCGTTCGGCCCGCCGGTGGGTGTTCGTGCGTACAAGCCCACGTTCCCGTTGGTCGGATCGACGACGTCGTCGTCGTCGGGCTTTGGGCACTCGGGCGGGGCTTCGGGTGGCCCGCCCGGGGGCGCCGGGCACACCGGGCACGAGTCCCCGGTCCCGGGCAAGCCTTGGGAGTCGGTTCCATAGTAGACGGGCGTCGGCTTCCCTCCGGGGTAGAAGTCCGGCGGCAGGGGGAAGGGCAAGTGAATGACGTGCTGGTCGCGCCCCGTACCGCCGTGGGCTCCCATGGGGCTCGCGAGCCCCGTGTAGTTCTCCGGCCCCACATTGGGCGGCCCGGGTGGGATGGGCACCGGGATGGGCGTGCATCCGATGCCGCAGGTGTTCATGAACATGACTGGCCTGGGGCGGATCTTGCCGTCGGCTCCCCAGTGGAACTCGGTGGCTAAGCGCGCTTCTCGCTCCTGGTCCTTGCGTCCCACGTGTTAGTCCCCGTTTCCTACCCGCTACTCGGCGGGAGCATCCATCCGGACCTTGCGAAGTGCGTCTTGCAGAGCCTCGATGGCCAGGTCTGCGCAGTAGAGCTTATGTGGCGGGATCCCGCCGAGGGCTTGGCTGATGTCGTCGCTGGTGAGCGCTTGGGCTTGGCTGAGGGGCTTCCCCTTGAGTGTGTCGGTGACCACGGACCCCGATGCGATGGCGGGTCCGCAGCCGAAGGTCTGGAAGGCGATGTCGCTGATGATGGCCTGGTCGATACGGAGGGTGAGGATCATGAAGTTGCCCTCACCCGGCGTTCCGGCGACTCCCTCGACGTCACACGGGTTCAGCCGTCCAACATTACGGGGGTTCTTGAAGTGGTCCATGAGCTGTGGTGAAAACTGTGCCACTGATTTCAGGCCCCCAGAATTGGCTCCACTACCCTCAATCTGCATCAGACAGTTCTATCTAGAGACGCACAAAGCCTTCATACGTGTTACAAAAAAGAATCTCCGACGGCATCCATGAGCGCTACACAATGGTCGCAGGCGCCCTTCCGGTCATGCGATGGCCTTCGGCCCATCAGACAGCCCGGGTACCCGCAGTGCGCCAGACCCATCAGATGCCCCACCTCATGGGCCACGGCAGCCACATCGTCGGCCGCGCCCTCGATGTGCACGACTCCCACCGTACCGCCCCGCTCCGACGCTCCGCGCACAGGTCGGTGTCTGTCACCTATGAGGGGATTATCGACCAGAAGCAGAACTGGCCCGCTGGGGCGGAGCTGGCGCAGGGCATGGAGGAGCTCGCGAGCGTTGTACGGCGGCTCCAGGTTCAGCCCAACGTCGAAGGGCGGAGCCAATGCGACGGTGCAGCCCAGCCCCGCAACGACGTCATCGGCGGCCTCGGCCAGCTCCCGCGACCGGTCTCCGGGCACGCCGTAGGGGCAGAGATGGATGGTGGTCCGTCGCTTCATCCCATCACCTACCAAGGCAGCGCGTCGTCGATCAGGTCGACCCATTGCCCGGCGACTTCGGGCCAGCCGTACCGCGAGGCCCGCCGGACGCCGGCCTCGCCCATGGCTTGGAGAGCCTGGCGGTCCTCGAAGGCGCGCCGCATGCCCCGCCGCAGGGACTGAGGGTCCGGCCGGCCCCACTCCCCGGCGGGGTCGAAGAGAGGGAACTTCCGGCTGCGCTCGTTCATCCGCTCGGTGCCATCGACTTCGGTGAGGATGGCGACCTCCTCATCGAGGTAATCCATGAAGCCACCGAAGGAGGGCGACACGACGGGCGTCCCGCATGCCAGGGCCTCGAGGGGTGGCAGCCCGAAGCCCTCGATGCGGGTGGCCCATACGAAGCAGTCGGCCCGCCGCAGCATGGCCGCGATGCCCTCGGTGGGCGCGGCGTCGACGATGAGACGGATCTCGGGAGCATCGGGCACCGCCGCTCGGGCCGTCTTGATCATGCGCGCCAGGGCCTCGCCCGTGCCGCGGACCGCCTCGGACTCCTTGATGACCAGGGCCACGTTCTCGCCGTGGCAGAACTCCTCCACGAAGGCGGGGAGGAGTATCTCTACGCCCTTTCGCGGCTGGAAGTGGCAGTGGCTGAGGAAGACGAATGTGTCGTCATCGAGACCCATGGAGTCCGTCAGGCCGCCGGGCGAGAACACGTCCCGGTCGATGCCCAGTGGCAGCACCCGGATGGGGACGTCCACTCCAGACCGGTATAGGATGTCCCGGGATAGGCTCGAGCATGTGATCAGGAGGTGGCACTTCCGGTTCAGCTCCGCCACCAGGCCCGCGTTCATCAGGGTTGAGTCGGCGGGCAGGAAGGCGGTCACCAGGTCCCGCGGCTCTGGGGGCATCAGTCCCACCAGGCTCAGCCAGGCCGAGCCCAGATCTGGCCGCCCCACGCGACTGCTGAGCCACTCGTCGGCGTCCAGCATGTCGGTACCGAGAGGGTCATGGCCGCTCTTCTGGTAGCTTAGCGTGTAGCCACGCTCCTCGAAGGCCCGGCCCAGTTCGCGGCCCACATAGTACATGCTCGATAGGTGGGTCCAGCCCGAGAAGGTGATCGATCGGTGAACACGTCTGGGCTTGGTGGCCTCCACGGTCCATGTGTAGGGCAGGGCTGTCGGCGGCAGGACGCCGGTTGGATCGTCTTGGGTGCAGGACGGCAGCCCACGCACCCCGGCGAAACCCATCTGCCACAGCCAGTCGATGGCGCGTCCCTCGGTGAACCATCCCCGTGCGGAGTCGGGCAGGTATCCCGCCCCCGCTAGCCCGAGGCTCATGTCCTCCAAGTCGACACTCCCTCGCCGAGCGGCCTCCAACAGCTCGCCGGCGTCCACGCCCGTGGCCACGAGGCGGCCGCCGGGCCTCAGGACACGGCGGCACTCCTGGAGAGCGTGGAGTACCTTCTTATAGGGCACCATGGACAGGACGTGATCGATCACGACCTCGTCCACACTCCCTCGGGGCAGGGGAATGTTGGTCAGGCTGGCTCTGAGGGGGGCCCGGCGAGGCCCGTCGATGGCGGCCGGCTGCCCCGTCTGCGCCGAGAAGATGAGCCGGCAGGGGCCGGCCCCGGTGTAGGCGGGAGGGCTGCCCTGCGGGTGAGCGATCGGGGCCGTGGTCGCCGTCGGCTCCGCCCTGGTGAGGTCGCCGAAGATCATCGGGCCACACCCCCTGCCACGACGCGGGGTGGTGACGGCGCTGGCCGGTTCGCTCGTGGGGGCCTTCGCCAGTCGAACTCGCCCTCGACGCCGTGCTCGAGCCGGAAGGCGATCCATCGGGAGTAGGCGTCGAGTACCTTCGGCCAATCGTAGGCCAGCGCCACCTCGCGTCCGGCGATGCCCTTGGCCTGCGCCTCGGCCGGGTTCTCGTACGCGTGCCGCATCGCCTCGGCGAGGGCTTGCTGGTCTGGGATGCCCCACTCGCCTCGGGGATCGAAGAGGTGGAAGGTGCCAAAGTCCTCGGGCACTCGCTCCATGCCGGCGATGGGATACACGTAACCGCAGCGGTCGTCGACGAAGTCGGTGTGTCCCCCGAAGCCGGGGACGATGGCCGGCGTGCCCGTGGCGAGCGCTTCCAGCGGGGGGATGCCGAACCCCTCGATCCGGCTCGCGCTCACGTAGCAGTCGGCCGCCCGCAGCATGGCCGCCATCTCCGTCTCGGGCACATGACCGGAGATCATCTCGATCCTGGGTGCGTTCGGCTGGCCACTCAGGGCCTCGGCCACCAAGCGCTCCACGGCCAGCCGGTGTTCCTCGTACGCGCCGCCGTCCTTGAGTACCAGAGTAACGTCATCGGCGGCGGAGAATGCGGCCACAAAGGCGCTGAGGATGATGTCCAGCCCCTTGCGGTGCTGGTAGTAGCAGTGGGTGAAGATCCTGAACGTGCCCTCGCCGGGCAGGTCGGCGGCCGCGCCGTCGGGGCGGAACACCCGGCAGTCCACGGCATTGGGGATTACGTCGATGGGGACGTCCAAGCCCGATCGGTAAAGGATCTCCGCCGAGGGAGCCGACGGCGTGGCGACCGCCTGACACTCCCGGTTGTAGCACTCCATGAGGCGACGGTTCATCAGCGTGCAGTCGCAAGGCAGTATCGCCAGCTTCAGCATCCGCTTGCCCGGCGGCACTGTCACGGCGTGGCTGATCCATACGTCACCGTCCTCGAGCTTCTGACTGGCTGGCCCCAGGATGCGGCTCTCCTGGTAGGTCTGCTTCACCCCCGGGGCCTCCCACCCAATGTGGTAGGTGGTCTCGTACCCGTGATTGTCCAGGTGGGGAATGAGGCGCTCGTTGATGTGGGTGAGGCTGCACAGGTGGGGCCAGCTCGAGAGGGTCAGGCGAGTCCGTGCCGATACGGGCTTGCGCGCTTCGACCAGGAAGTCCACCGTCGCCCAGCGACCTTCGGGGTACTCGTCCCACGCCTCCCAGCCGTCGTCTCGATCCGGGTCCAGGATCCGGGCCCCCTCGAACCCGTGTCGGTGGAGAAGCTCCGCAACGCGCTCGGCGGTATGCCAGCTCCGGTGGACGTTCTCCGAATGATCCTGATGGCCGCCGATCATCAGGTCCAGCGCGTCGGCGTCGCAGCCCCCCTCGGCGAACCACCCGTACTGCCTCAGAACGTCGGGTCCGCGCAGCAGTACCCGTCCGCCGGGCTTGAGGACCCGGCGCAGCTCACGGATGGCCTGCCCCAGCTCGGCTTCGGGTACGTGCTCGATGACGTGGGCTGCGAAGGTCTCGTCCGCACATCCGTTGGGTAGTGGGATATCTTGGAGCGTTCCCAGTACCTCGACATGGGGCAGCGGACGGGGATCCACGTGGATGAAGCCAGGCCTGGGACGATCGCCGCAGCCGATCTCGACACGGAACCCGTTCAGGCCCGCGTGGTGGGCGGGGTCGCGCAGACTCCAATCCCCGGCGGCGCACGGACGAGGGATGGCGTGGTCGGCCAGCCCGTCCTGGGAATGTGACAGCTCTCCGAATATCACTGGACGGTTCCTTCCGAGGTCACGGCTCGCCCGAGGCTCTCGATCATCCGAGCCACCAGCTCGGGCCGGGCGGACCGCACGACGTGGTAGAAGTGAATGGCCTCACATGTGACGTGGCGACGCAGCTCACACCGAGCCTGGTCGACGGCGGCGATGTCGCCCGCCGATAGCAGTGCTACGTGGGCGCACTCGCCGCCGCACAGCTTTCGAGCCCAGCAGCTCCGGCAGTGTGGGTGATGGTCGACCAGCCGCTGGGCGATGCGCGCTCTGCGCTCCTCATCCAGGCCCTCGTCGATGGTGCCGATGCGGGCCTGTGGCCAGCCTACCGTGGCATCGCAGGCGTAGATGGTGCCGTCGGGGCCGATGGCGCACTGGGTGCCTGCGGCGGGACAGGGGAAGGGGGACCGCACGAGCCCAGCCACTCGCGCCAGCACAGTTTTGAACCCGTCGGTGGGCAGGAGGGAGTCGTAGAGGTGGCCGTCGCCGTGAAGGAGATCATCGGCGAGCCGGTCCGCCAACCGGGTGTACCCCTTATACAGTAGAGGTAGCGACTCGGCATCGATCCCCCATCCATCGCCGGCTCCCCTAACGGGGCTGATGGAGATCCTCTCAAAACCCAGCTCCACCAGGTGCTCGAGCACCAGGTCGGGGTGGGGATAGGCACCGGTGAGGGTGGCGACGGCGTGGGTCTGTTTGAGATGTGCCGCAGGGGAGTCGAGGGCACGCCGGGCGGCGTCGGCGGCTCGCCCATAGGTCCCCCGGCCGCCCGCGGTGCGGCGCATGGCATCTTGGGCCTCGGCGGGTCCATCGATGCTCACGGCCAGGTTGATCTCGGGCCTGCGCTCCAGCTCCTCGATGATACCATCGGTGAGCCCCATCCCGTTGGTGTTCAGGCCCCAGGTCACGGGCTTGCCCGCTTCGACGGCCAGCCCCTTCGCCTCGTCGGCCAGATCCAGAAACCGCTCCCAGCTCAGCAGCGGCTCGCCGGAGAGGTCGTACGCCAGCACCACCCGCCGAGCCCCGGCGCCGAACTCCAGCACGGCCCACCGAAGCGCCCGGCTCCGTGCCTGGTCGTCCATGATCGCGGGATCGGCGCCGCGCCGGTAGCCGGCGACCTGACAGTACCGGCACGCCAGGTTGCAGTGGACTGAGGTATGGAGGCCCACATAGGTGTAGGGCACCCGTCCGACGAGACCCCCCCGCCGGTGGATCCGTCCTCGTTTGGCGAAGGCCCCGTTGCGCCCTGCTGGTGGTTCCTCGCCCGCAGGCCAGTTGTCGCCCGTGACGGGGTCGACGGTGTAGGTGTGGCCGTGAATGGTGATGGTGTGGTGCACGACCCTACACCCCCGCCTTCCACTCGTCGAGCACCTGGCGCGCCCTCTGGCTGCTGGGATCCCGGCGGAGCAGGCGCTCTATGGTCTCGATGGCCGCGTCCCGATCGCCCAGCTTGTCCTGGGCTTCGGCGAGGGCGAAGTAGGTGTCCGTCCGGTCGGGCCGCAGGGAGAGGCACTGCTCGGCCACGGGGATCGACTCGCCGTACCGCTCTAGCTCGCACAGGAGAGTCGCCAGGTTGTGGTGCGCCTCGGCGTCGTCCGGCGACAGCTTGAGGAGCCGCCGAAGCTCGGGCTCGGCTTCGGCGAGCTGGCCCGATTGCAGCAGCGCGTAGGTCAGCATTCTCTGGCCGGGCTCGAAGCCCGGTCGCTCGGCCAGCGCCACCCGCCACTGCTCCACGGCCCGCTGCGGCTGGCCCATATCCATGTACACCGTGCCCAGGTTGTACCTCGCCTTGTAGCCCTGAATCGCCGGGTCCACGCTCGCGAAGTACCCGCCCGACGGCGCGTCGATGGCCTTCAGGAACCGATCCTCGGCCTCACGCAGGTTGCCGAGGTCCCTGTGCAGGAGGCCCGCCTGGAACAGCACCTCGGGATCCTCCGAGTAGTGTTTCCTGGCTTCGCGCTCCGTTGTCTGGGCAGCGTCAAGTTGGCCAAGCTCCCGCTGCATCTGGAGGATCATCGCATAGCACTTGCGTACCTGGGAGGCGTGGGGCTCGGAGAGGTCGATGCTCCGGCGGAGGTGCTCGATCGCCTCCTCCCGCTGGCCCAGCTCCTGCTCGATGCAGCCCATGTTGAACAGGTTGAAGGGGTCGTCGGGCTTCTCCCCAATCTCAGCGTCGAGGATCCGCCGATCTCGCTCCAGCTTGCCCCGCCGGGCGCCCGCGTCGGCGTACCCGTGATGGGTGATGAC
>WJIW01000446.1 GCA_014730065.1 Armatimonadia bacterium
ACCCACATGGCCGTGGTCTCCAGCGGGTAGGGCGGCAGCTCCAGGTTCCCGAATCCGATGGAGTCCTTGGAGCCGAACTTGATCTTACGGAACATGACCACCAGCTCGGTGACCGTCACATCTCCCACACCCGTCTCACTGACCCGCCACTGGGCCTCACGCTCCACTTCGTCGACCCGGATCTGGGCCTTGGCCACGGACTGGGTGAAGTAGTCGAAGTCGCCCTTCTCCACGTACGCGTGCTTCCGCTCCAGGTTCAGCTCCCGCACGAAGTAGGTCTCGCCCTGGTGGAGGTAGATGGCCTGGGTGTGAAGCTGGTGGTAGGCCGAGAGCTCATCGGTCTGGCCGATGGTATTCGGTTCGGGCCCGGTGACATCGATGACCTGGTATACGTTGTCCGTGCCCAGGCGGAGGGAGAACTCGCCGGCGGGGTACACATTGGGCTTCGCCCAGAACCACCGGTCGCCCCGGCGGCGAAGGTCGCCCCGCTCCTCGAGCAGCTCCAGGATGGCGTAGAGGAACTCCCCGTAATGCTCCTCATCCAGCGAGGACACGGGCAGCTCCTTGGCCGCACAGCGCAGGTGCAGCGCCTGGATATGGGGGTTGAGGGCATCGACGACGGCATGCTCGGGGGATCGGCCGAAGATGAACTCGGGGTTACGCATCAGGAACTGATCGATAGGCTCGTTCTGGGCGATCAGAACCGCCAGGGCCCGCTCGGTGCCGCGACCCGCTCGGCCGGCCTGCTGCCAGAGGCTGGCGATGGTTCCGGGGTAGCCCACCAGGAGGCAAGCCTCCATGCTCCCTATGTCGATACCCAGCTCCAGGGCGTTGGTCGTCGCTACGCCCATCAGCTCGCCCGAGAAGAGCTGCCGCTCGATCTCCCGCCGGTCCTCGGCGACGTACCCGCCCCGGTACGCTCGAATGGAGTTCGCCAGCCGCGAGCCCTCCTTCCGCAGCCGATCCTGAACCATCCGGTAGACCAGCTCGGCGGTGACGCGCGCTCGCACGAAGCAGATGGTCTGGCATGAGCTACGGATGAGGTCGGTGAGCAGGTACTGTGCCTCGGTGTTCGGGCTGCGCCGCTCGACCTTGGCATCATCCAGGTGCGGCGGGTTCCATAGGAGGAAGCTCTTCTCGCCCCGGGGCGACCCGTCGTCATCGACCTGAGTGATCGGCAGGCCGGACAGGTTCTCGCATAGCTCGCTGGGATTGCCGATGGTGGCGCTGCAGAAGATGAACTGGGGGTCGGCGCCGTAGTGACGGCAGATCCTGCGCAGCCGGCGGACCACATTAGCCACGTTCGCCCCGAAGAGCCCTCGGTACGCGTGGACCTCGTCGATGACCACGTAACGCAGGTTCTCCATGCACTCGGCCCAGCGGGAGTGGTTGGGGAGGATCCCCGAGTGGAGCATATCGGGGTTGGTGAGGATGACCCGGCCCTTGTCCCGCATGGTCCGCCGCTCCGAGCTGGGCGTATCCCCGTCGTAGCAGCCCGCGGGCGCATTCAGGCCGGCCACCGATCCCGACAGCCGCCGGAACCCTTGGAGCTGGTCCTGGGCCAGGGCCTTCGTCGGGAACAGGTAGAGGGCCCGGGCGGCGGGGTCCTCGAGCAGGGCCTCCATCACCGGGATGTTGTAGCACAGCGTCTTGCCGCTGGCCGTTCCGGTAACCACGACCACGTTCTCGCCGCGCCGTATGGCGTCCAGAGCGTGGGCTTGATGGGTGTACAGCCGCTCGATACCCATCTTCCGTAGCGCCTCGGCCACGGGCTGGGCGATGGGCTGGGCGGGATCGGCATGGCGCGGCTCGCGGGAGGGGACGGTCTCGGCATGGATGACCTGGTCCCGATAGTGTCGGCTGTTGGTCAGTTCTCGCAGAAAACCCTGTGTATCCATATGAACAGATGTTTCGGTGGGGCCGGCGGGGTTTCCTTGCACGCTGAGCGGCGGGTCGGATCCCGCCGCTCAGCGCGCGCCTAGCTGAAGGCCTAGGTCGCCGAGAGGGCCTGCTGGTCGGCCAGGCTCTTGCCCGACTCGTCGGTCTCCTCCACGTTCACCAAGTTGTACTCGCAGGAGCCCAGGCCCAGGTCCTCGGCCATCTTGCAGACCAGGTAGGGGTCCTTGTAGGGCCCATGGAGCTGCTGGAGGGGGTGGTCGCCGGCGTCGTGCTGAGCCTCCATGGACTCGGGCACGTTGGCCAGGATCAGCTCCTTGCCCTTCATCATGTCCAGGCATGCCACATCGACGGCGCAGGGGTCGTCGCCGCCGAAGATACCGATGTCGGGCAGGATGGCCGGGCCGGTGAACCCGAAGCAATCGCACACCGGCGTGATCTGGGTGCCGATGTTGATGAAGACCTGCTTCTCCTTATCGAAGGTCTCCAGAACGGACTCCACGGCATAGGCCATGGCCTGCTGGAAGGAGTGGAAGTTGACGGGATCGATCTTGAGGGCGCCGTCGGGGGCGACCTCCAGGCACCGCTTGCACTGGTTGCAGGGCTCGAAGTGTATGTGCAGCCCGTCGTCCTTCTCCTTGTCCTGGACGATGCAGCCGAAGGGGCAGGCATCGATGATCTTCTGCCGGGTCTCGGCATCGGGGCACTTCTCGGGGAACCAGTACTGGTCGTGGTGCATCACGTCATGCATCTGGCCCCGGGTGGGAGCCGCCATGCCGCCCAGAGCGATGTTCTTGAAGATGCCGCCGTACGCGCACGATGGGTGGCCCTTGGCGTGGGCGAGATCGACGAGGAAGGTGGCGTCGCGCAGGTGGCCGCCCACCCGCCACTCCTTGATGTTCTTGTACGGCTTCTCCTTGGGGTAGACGTACTGCTCGTTCACGCCCTGGTTCGGCACGATGGGGCAGCCCAGGGTCTCGGTGGTGTACCCGCGCTCGGCGGCGGTGAAGCATGAACCGGGCGAATCCGTGACGAAGGGGTTGCCGCCACCCTCCTTGACCGCCTGCACAACCTTGCGCACGAACACCGGATGGATGACCGAGTAGCCGATGTTGAAGCCCAGATGCATCTTGATGGCGACGGTCTCATCCTTGACTCGGTCGCGGAGACTGAGCTTCTCCAGAATGGTGTCCAGCTTGGCGGGAAGCGTCTCCTCGGCGCTCAAGGTACGTTGGTAGGGTGAGCCATAGAACACGTCAGTGGCCATGTGGTATCTAACCTCTCCATGTGGACCCGCTTGGCATTGGGGGTCGCGAGCATTCACACACCACTTCCCCCTTTCGCGGTGGGAGAGGTGGGGCCTCTTGGCCGAGGGCCCGAGGGCACACGACCGTCCCCCCTTCAATCCGAAGGGGGACTACAGGGGGTTCCCGAG
>WJIW01000447.1 GCA_014730065.1 Armatimonadia bacterium
AGCAGGAGTTTCTCTGGGAGCCCGACGGAGAGGCAGGGCCCTTCTTCGAGCCCGTCGAGCTGCCTCCGGGCACGAGGCAGTACCGGGATCAAGACTTCCGGTTCCTGGTTCGCCTCGGCGACGATTCCGTGTTGAGGTCGTCGGATCCCCCAAGCCCCGAGGAGCTGCTGGAGCTTCGGGAGGACTTGAAGACGCTCGACCCGCGCCACACCTCCTACGACTACGAGATCCGTTACTTCGAGGACGGCCGCATGTCGCCGCCGGTGGTCATCAGCGACGTGAGACCCCGGGGCAATTACTTCAACAGTAACTGGCTCAACGTGCTGCTCGTGCTGCTCGTCTCGTCGGCGCTCATCCTAGGGTTCATCTACTCGGCTCGGGCGGGCAAGGAGCTGTACGTTCGGCCCATCGCCGGCTTGCAGGCCGTCGACGATGCCGTCGGGCGTGCGACGGAGATGGGACGCCCGGTCCTTTTCTGCCCCGGCTTCGCCACCGTAGACAACATCTCCACAATCGCGGCCATGGTCATCCTGGGGCGTATCGCCCGGATCGCGGCCGAGCACGGCACCGAGATCATCGTGCCGTGCCGCGACCCGGTGGTCATGACGGCCCTGCGCGAGGTCGTGCGCGAGGCTTACATGTCCGTCGGCCGGCCCGAGGACTACAACGAGGACCGCATCTTCTTCCTGACCGACGCCCAGTTCGCGTACGCCGCCGGCATGTCGGGCATCATGCTCAGGGAGCGGACGGCGGCGAACTTCTACATGGGCCAGTACTTCGCCGAGTCGCTCATTCTGGCGGAGACGGGCTTCCTGGCCGGGTCGATTCAGATCGTCGGCACGGACTCGTACACCCAGCTCCCCTTCTTCATCGTGGCGTGTGACTACACGCTGATGGGTGAGGAGTTCTTCGGGGCCAGCGCTTATCTCTCGCGCGAGCCGAAGCTCCTGGGCAGCCTTAAGGGCCAAGACTACAGTAAGCTGCTCATCGCCCTTTTCATGACGGGAGCCATTCTGGTGGCGACCATTGCGGGGATCATGGAGGCCACGGGCGTGGCCGAGTGGGTCAAGGAGCTGTTCCAGTACGCCACCGGCTAGTCGCCGGGCGGGCCGAAGGAGTCGCAATCCATGCGCAAGCAAGTACCATTTCTAATCGCGACGATAATGGGCCTGGCGATGGTCGTTCAGTTCTTCGTTCCCGCCCATGGCTTGGTGGAGATGCAGGCCATTGTGCTGCTCTACGGCCGCATCATCGGAGCCTTCGCGCTCATCCTGGGCATCGTCAGCCTCATCCGCGTGAACTGGGTGCGGGTCAAGCGCAAGAGCGAGAACTGGCCGTACGCCCTGATCACCATCATCGGCTTCATCATCATGTTCCTGGCTGGCGGCTTCGGCGGGTTCTTCATCGAGCCCGAGGCGCCCGCGGGAGAGGCCGAGGCGGTCGCGGCCGCCGATGAAGCCGCGGCGTGGGACTTCGACTTCGGTGCGGGCATCGACCAGGAGCGGAACCCCGTTTTCGGGTGGCTGTTCAACTACGTGTTCGTGCCGATGGATGCCACGATTTTCGCTCTCCTCGCCTTCTATGTGGCCTCGGCGGCGTACCGGGCGATGCGGGCGAGGGACCTGACCGCCGGCCTTCTGCTGGGCGCGGCAGTGATCGTCATGCTGGGGCGAGCGTCGCTGGCGTCTTTCTGGTGGGACCAGCTACTCTCGAGCAGGATCGACATCATACCCACGCTGGGCGAGATCACGGAGTGGCTGATGGTCTACCCGAACACCGCTGCCAAGCGCGGCGTGTACTTCGGAGTAGGCCTGGCCGCCCTCGGGCAGGCCATCCGGATTCTCGTCGGCCTGGAGCGGCCGTACATGGCCGGAACCAGCGATTAGACCCAGGGGGAACCCATTGGCAAAGCAACAGACAAAGCAACAAGGTGACATCTGGAGTTCCCTACTCAGGATCGACCGCCGGATCATCTTCGTGTTCATCTTCGTGGCCCTGGTCGTGCCTTTCCTGATCCCGAGCCTGACGGTGCCCGTGGAGGTCCAGCGGCCCGCCCAGGACCTCTTCGATGCGGTGGCGGCGCTGCCCGAAGGCAGTGAGGTCATCGTCTCCTTCGACTACGGACCATCGACGATCCCCGAGCTATCACCCATGGCGATCGCGCTGGCGCGGCATTGCTTCAGCCGTGACATACGCATCTACGCCACCGCCTTCTACATGGAGGGGCCAGCCATCGGCGAGGCCCTGCTACGGCAGGTGGCAGAGGAGTACGGCAAGGAAGAGCACGTGGATTTCGTCAACCTGGGCTTCAAGCCCGGCGGCCCGCCGGCGGTGATTATGGGCCTGGCATCGAGCGTGTCTCAGGTGTTTCCCACCGATAAGAACAACACGCCCCTCGAGGACATCCCCGCCATGCAGTACTTCCAGAAGCTGACCGACATCGAGCTGTGCATCAGCCTGTCGGCCTCGACCTATCCCGAGGCGTGGGCGGGATATGCCTGGGCTCGAGTGGGCGTTCCCTGTGGCGGGGGCGTCACCGCGGTCATGGCGGCGGACTTCTATGCCTTTCTCGATACCGGCCAGCTCGTCGGCTGCCTCATGGGGATGAAGGGCGCCGCCGAGTACGAGCAGCTGCTGGTGGATAACGAGATCGATCTCGACGCCCACGGTGATGCCACCCGTGCCATGCCCCCTCAGTCCATGGCGCACCTAGTGATCATCGTGTTCGTGGCTATTGGGAACGTGGCGATGTACATGAGCGGAAGAACGGGATCCCGAGCCGGCGGCAAGCGCCGTAAGAGCGGGGGGCGGTAGGCATGGAGATGACCACGGCTGAGCTCATCGGAATCTGGGTCGCCGCTGCACTCACCTTCTGCGCCCTGAGCTTCCTGTACAAGGACAACCCCTTCTACCAGGTCGCGGAGTCGCTGTTCGTCGGCGTCTCCGCCGGCTATGGGGCAGCCTTCGTGCTCCACCAGGTCATCTACCAGGATGTGATCATCCCGCTGTCGGTGAGTGTGCAGGTGGTATCCGAGGAGCCGTCGGCGCTGCTGCAGGTGGCCAACAGGATCCTGCCGTGCATCCTGGGCCTCATGATCCTGGCGCGCTTCTTCCCCAGCATCGGCTGGATCTCGCGCTGGCCGCTGGCCTTCATCATCGGCTACGGAACCGGCTTCAACGTGATGTTCATCATCCAGACCTTCCTGTTGCCCCAGATCTACGGCATGGTGAAGCCCCTGGTGGAGGTCGCCGACCCGACGGTCACCACGCCCGATGTGGTCATGATCGGCAACGTGCCGCTGATGGCGACGATCTCGAACCTGGTCCTGTTCGTCGGGGTACTAGCGGTGATCGCCTACTTCTTCTTCAGCAAGCCTCACACGGGCGCATACGGGAAGTTCACCAAGTTCGGCGTTTGGATGCTGATGCTGGGGTTTGGCGCGACCTACGGCAACACCGTCATGGCCCGGATGTCGCTGCTCATCGGACGGATCCAGTTTCTACTCGATGACTGGATTCAGGGCGCCATGGGCATCAATCTTCCCGGCTGACCGGGCACCTATGTACACAGAGAAAGAGCGGGGCGATGTTGCCCCGCTCTTGGGTCACCTAGGCAGATCGGCCTACTCGTCTGAGCCTTCCTGACCCTCCATGCTGGCGTGCACCGCCCGAATCATCTGCTGAGCGAAGCCCGCCGCATCGCGGGGCCCGAGGGCGGTCACGATCGTGCCATCGCGAAGAATATTGACGGGCTCGAAGTCCTCGTCGGCGAGCTGCTCCTCCGTTGGGG
>WJIW01000448.1 GCA_014730065.1 Armatimonadia bacterium
CGTCAGATGGCAGGCAGGCCGAGAGCAGACAGAGCGTCAGCATCAGCGGACCCGGCCAAGGGGATGCGGCCATGGCCTGTGGACCTCCTCGCTTGGTGCCTGGGGACTTCGCCGGAGACCGGGGCGGGGCCTCGACTGAGAGGGTTTGGCCGGCGGGCGGCGCACATACATCGAGTACGGCGCAAGCGCTTTCACGCCATCCGCTCAAAAGGGAGAGTGCACTCGTGACCCAGCTCCTTACCGCCATCATGCTCCTGCAGCCCCCGCCGGCCATCGAGCCCCAGCCGCTGCCCGAAGGGGTAGCCGACACGGGCATCAACGTGATGATCGACCAGAGCCACGCCATGTCCTTTTTCTGGCAGTGGTCCGTGCAGTCGGCGCTCCGTAACGAAGGGCACCGGGTGAGCTGCAACCAAGCTTCCCTGCATCGGGTGCTCACGCCGGGCCAGCTCGCCAACGTCAGAGACCAGAGCGAGCACCGGTTCCCGAGGCAGGGCGAAGGCGCTCTGCACCGGCCCATGGTGAGCCTGCCCGTGCCCGCGTACGATGTGCTGTTCCTCGTCGGCGCCGGCAGTCCGCTGCCCTACTTGGCCGAGGAGACCGATGCCCTCGATGAGTTCCTCCGCGGGGGTGGCGGCGTGGTCATCATGGCCGGTCACGTCGAGGCCTCCCCCTTGGGCGCCGTGGCCGAGTCCTTCGGCGCACGGCTTCTTCCTACCCGTGTGCAAGCCCCCGACACTCATGGGCTCCCCGGCGTGGACGGCCGGTCCGATCTGCTTGCCGCCGAGGTCAGCGGGGAGTGGGAGGTACTCCTCGGACGGGACTCTGGCGCAGCCATCGTGGCCACCCGGCCCGTGGGCGAGGGCCGGCTCCTGCTTGTGGCCGACGACGGCCTGGCGTCGGTTACCACCGACGATGGGCGGAACGCTCCGAACGCCGGCTTCCCCTCCTGGTGCGTCGAGACCGTCGCCACCGGCCCGCCCCGCGCCGATGACGACCGTCGAGTGCCCTGGGAGCATGGCGGCATCGGCGGGGTCTACTACCCCGAGCACGCCCTGGATATGGGTGGGCTCACTGTCTACTATGCCGACAACCAGCTCGAACCCATCCGCCAGGCGGCGGGCGATGGCTTCGCCGACGTGCGACAGGCCCTCGACCGGCTCCTTCCCACTCCCCCGAATCCCGGCGGCGACATGTACATCGTCCTGGCGGGCGGCAACGGCGGCGGCTGGGCCGAGAACGTGTTCACCCCTAAGGTAGCCGGCACCATCGCCACCGACCTGGACGCCATACGCAGCATCCTCGCCCACGAGCTGGCCCACACCATGAACGGCCCAGAGGCACACGACGGCAGCGTGGGATGCCACCCGCCGGCATGGTGGAGCGAGGCCCATGCCGGGTTCTTCCAGCGCAAGGTCATGCGCGAGCTGGGGCATCCCGATGGGTTCTACGACCGAAGAGGACTCATGCAGTGGGACCCGCTGCTCACCGAGGTGGATCTGGCAAGCCTGGAGGAAGGCCAGATGGGGCAGGCGTGGCACAAGGTCTGGTTCATCTGGTACCTCCTCGATTGCCGGTACGGCGAGCAGTGGTACCCCAACTGGCTGGCCCACGTGCACCGCAAGTACGAAGACGATCCCACACACCAGCTCACCATGGATGAGTACATCATCTCCATCAGCGAGAGCGTCGGCGAGGACGTGGCGCCTCTCTTCGAGCGCATGGGCACGACCGTTGGGGAGCGCACCGATCTCCCGCCCATCGGCCCGCGCTAGCCCTCGCCCGGCATGGCCACCCCTCGACTGGCGGCGCATCGAACGAGTGCGCGAGGGAAGAGGTGAAGTATCGGCACAAGCGGCTGACGGGTGCAGAGGCCCGATCACCGAAGGAGATCGGCCCCCGTTGGCCGTAAGTCTCATGTGGTTGGCGCCGGTGCTACGCTCTCACGGTGGGGAGGCTGGCTGCATGGGCCCGGACACGCACGAGGACCGCGTGGAGACACGCCAGCTCAGGTACGTTCTCTCTGCACTGGCCGTCGGTGCGGCTCTGCTCGATTCCGAGTTTCGTTACGTGATGGCGAACCCGCGGCTGGCTGGCTTCCTCGGGATGGATGCCGCTGAGATAGCCGGGCAGGTAGCAACGGCGGCGCTTGTCGGCGAGGACGCGCCGACGTGGGAGCGCCACATGGCGCCCGTGGTGGAGGGGCTCGTAGAGGCGAGCCATTTCGAGGTGAGGTTCGAGCGCCCGGTGGGCCAGGTCACATGGCTTAGCGTGTCCGCATCAGCCATACCGCACCCCGTCGACAGCAGCCCGGCAGCCCTCGCCCTCTTCTCCGACGTCACCGCCGCCCGCGATGCCGAGAACGCCATGGCCGACATGGCCCGGCGCGACCTGCTGACCGGCCTGGCCAACCGCAATGCCTTCGAGGAGCGCTTCGCGCTGGAGTGGCGCCGAGCCCGGCGAAACGGCCTCCCACTCTCGCTGCTGCTCGCCGACCTGGACCACTTCAAGGGCTTCAACGACACCTTCGGACATCAGGCCGGGGACCGCTGCCTGAGGACGGTGGGCAGGACCCTGGCCTACTGCTTCCAGCGGGCCACCGACTTCGCCGCCAGGTGGGGCGGCGAGGAGTTCGCCATCCTACTGGCCGAGACCGATGCCGCCCATGCTGCCGACGCCGCGGAGCACTTGCGGAGGCGCCTGGCGCAGGCTGCCGTACCTCGCCCCGGAAGCACGCCATCCTACGTGACCGTCAGTATCGGCGCGGCCACGGCTCGTCCGGGGCAGGGCGGGGCGCCGCGGGACCTGCTATCGGCCGCCGACGCCGCCCTCTACGAGGCCAAGAGTAGCGGCAGGGACCGGATATGCCAGGCACCAGGCGCCTCGCTCGGATCGGCGAGCGATGACGCCACCGGCTGATCGGGTCAGCCCGCCTGGCACACCGTCGCTTCGTACGTCCGGCCCAGCCCCTTGTAGATGTCGGCCATGTCCGGCAGGGCCTCCTGCAGAACGGCTGTATCGCGCCAGCCCACCGCTAGTACATCGAGGTACCGCCACAGGGCGCGCTCCGGATCGCCGTTCTGCGCGGAGGACCGGGCCAGCTCCAGCCTAGATTTGGGTGACGTCGGGTCCGGAGTCTCCATCATCCACTGCCACCGGGGGTGCCGCTTGAGCTGGGCGGGAACCTGGGCCGCGTGCTCCTTCAGGAAGGCGACGGCGTCGGTGCCGATGCCACGGCTGATGCCCAGGTCACCCAAGTCCGGGCGGGTGGTGGTTCCGCTGAAGCAGTCGGGACGCTCCAGACCGTTCCAGTAGCACCCGCAGGTGTTCGGGACGTGGCTCTGCCGCTGATACAGCTTGGCCAGAAGGTAGTGGGGCGCGCCCCACCAAGGCGCCTCCTTGGCCAGAGCGAGCAGCCCCTTGGCCATGGACTGGATCTCACCCGACCGCAGTGCCAGCACACACCGCGCCAGGAGGGCCTCCCGGTCGTACTTGTAGGTCTCCTCCGGCAGCTTGGGTGGCGGCACGGGGGTCTCCATCAGATCGGCGGGCACGCCCTGGTCGGCGAGTAGCTTCTTGGCTCGCTCGCCTTCCTTGCCCAGACTGGCGCTGTCGCGGAAGCGGATGGCGAGGAAGAACAGGAAGCTCCGGAAGCCGCTGGACAGGGGAAGCACGGCGGGCGGGTCGGAGATAGCGAGCACTACGGGCCAATCCTCCGCGGGCTTTCCCGCCTGCTTCATGAGGCAGAACGAGTTGGCCGAAGCGCTCCCGAAGGGGATCAGCTCGGCGGGCCAGCAGGGCGCCCTTCCGATGAGGCCTGCGATGGTGTCGGCATCGGAGATGCGGCAGACGCCGAGCTCCAGGCCCTCACCGCCCGATACGACGGCGTGGAACTCCGGCGGCAGCTCCTCCCCGAGCCTGGACTCCAGGCCATCCAGAGCCTTGCGCGCCTTCTGACGCTTCAGAATACCCACGGCACTCTTCCTCTCCTCCGCCAGTGTTCCACACGTGCGCCGTCCCTTCACATGCCCCCTCGTGAGACTCTCAGCCCGATCCTGACGGCCTCAGTCTGCCAGAGGCAGCGCCAGGACACCTGAGAGATGGGCGGCGATGTCCGCGGCGATACCCTCGGGGGGCCGCAGAGCGTCCATCTCGTCGCAGGCGATGCTCCACCAGCCCGCCCAGTTAGCCGCCATCCACTGGTAGCGGATGCGTACCTCTGCCAGGTACTCCAGGTCACGCTCGTGGATGTCGTCCACTCGCCCGCTGTCCCGCCTGCGGGCCGCCATGAGCCCCGCTGCCGTCTCCACGGGGATGTCGAGCATGACCACGGCGTCCTCGGCGGGTATGCCGTGGACCTCGTACTCGAGGCGCGCGATCCACTCGGCGAAGTGAGAGAAGGCGTCCAGACTCAGCTTGGCCCCTTGGTGTGCCGCGTTCGAGCCCACGTACCGGTCGATAACGACCAGCTCGTGCGACCGCCGCGCCGCTTCGATCAGGGGCGCGGCTTCCAGGCGGTCGCCGGCGTACGGCAGAGCGCTGAGGTACGGGCTCTGGTCGCCGATGGCCCCGAACTCGCCGCGAAGATAGCGGACACACAACTCGCCGTAGAAGCTGCCCGAGTACCGGGGAAAGGCGAAGCACGCCACGCTCAACCCATGGGCGGCGGCGCGGTCAGCCAATGCCTGGGCCTGCGTGCCCTTCCCCGATCCATCTATTCCCTCGAACGCGACGATCTTGCCTTCGGGCATCGAGTACGACTCCGAGTCGGTGGGATCCGCCCTACTGCGTGTACGGCGCAGTCCGGTTATTCCCTCAAGCCACCTCCACCTCCTGGGGATCCAGGTCCAGCATCAGCCCGTGTCCGCGCACCGACTGGATCAGGCGCGCCGCCCGGTCGCCGTCGATGGCTCGCCCGACCCTCTTGAGCAGCTCGCGCTTGTGCCAGCTAATCTGCTCCGGCTGCACCTCCAGCCCCTCGTCCCACATGGCTCGATACAGGTCGTCCCAGGGTACGCACTCCCGAGGGCGCTGGGCCAGGGCTAGGAGCAGCTCGTACTGCAGTCCCGTGAGGGCCACAGGGATGCCGCCCACCGTCGCCTCGTTGGGCCGCCGGCGGTGTAACCGAAGCGAAGGGGCGACGCCGGCCTCACCCTCCCGAGTCGGTTGCGCCTCGCCCTCCCAGACCATGGCACGCCGCCGCTCGGTCGCTACCCGCCGCGCCTTCGCCAGAAGCTGGCCAGCCAGCCACGAGGGAACCGCCTCTCCTAGGCCCTCCCGGCCCAGGTCGAGCAGGTCCGCCGGCTGGGACACGCCCAGCCGATGGAGCGCGAGCAGCGAATCGCGGGGAAGACCCCGAGGCACGAGGACGCCCAGATCAGCCGCGCAGAGGGGTACATCCAGCGACAGCGCATCGGCCAGGCCTTCGACCCGCTCCGCGAGAGGGTGAGGGTCGGCGCCCTTCGGCGCGAGCATCCGCGCGCCCGCGGCGGCGAGTCGCCCGGCCTCCTGGGCCAGGCGGCTGATGGCCCCCCCGAGGGCCCAGTACCGCAGCTCCACCTCACGGGTAGGTAGGTCCGAGAGCCAGTCCAGCAGCACGAGGGCCAGCCGTGCCGCCCCCTCGGCGGCCACGGCGTCATCGGGCGGGTCCACCTCGCCGTGGATCCGGCGGGCCAGCTCGGCCGAGTAGCTGGCCCCCTCGGAGAGACGTCGCGGCGGCGGGAATCCCACGTCGCGCATCGATGGCAGCTCGCACAGACCGGCGAGAATCTCCGCATCGGGGGCCTCGGCCCGAAGCCCTTCCGTCCACCGACACAGCCCCTCCACCGTGCGATCCGAGAGCCCGTACGTGGCCGCCAAGACACCCAAGGCTGTCGGCGCACACTCAGCGTCGGCCAGGCCACGCTCCCGCAGCAAGTCCCAAGCCCAGCCGACGCCCTCGGCACACAGCTCCTCCGCCCGATGGGGAATGGAGGTGTCCCCTCCCCTCCCCGCGATCCGCAGC
>WJIW01000449.1 GCA_014730065.1 Armatimonadia bacterium
CTACGAGCCCGCCGACGCCCCCGCGGCCTTCGTGGGCGCGCCCGTGCGCGATGATGACGGCGCCATCATCGGGGCCTTCATCCTCCAGATGCCCACGGCCGAGGTCGATGATCTCCTGGAGCACACCGGTGGTCTGGAGCGGGACGGCGAGGCCGTGGGCGAAGTCTACTTGGTAGCCCAGGGCAGCCAGGGCGATCCGGTCATGGTGAACAACTCGCCCTTGGCGGGCCAGCCCACGGCTCTTCAGCAGCAGATCGGCTCGGAGGCCGCCCGCTACGCTCTCGAGGGCTCTCAAGGCGAGATGCGCGGGGCCGACAGCTACCGCGGTCCCGAGGTGATCCAGCGCTACATGCCGGCAGGTGTGGATGGCGTTAACTGGGGGATCGTGGGTGAGGTGGAGCGCCACGCCGTTGACCAGCCCATCCACCACCTGGCAAGGAGCATCGTCATCGCCGTTGCGCTCGTGGGAGCCTTGAGTACTGTTCTCGCCATTCTCGCTTCACTCCGCATCTCCCGCCGCATCGATGGTGCCATCAAGGCCATCGCCGACTCCGATGGAGACCTGACGCGCCGGCTGCCCGTTTCGGGCCACGATGAGATCGCCGAGCTGGCCACTTGGTTCAACCGGTTCATCGAGGAGATCCAGGCGCTGGTGCGCGACACCCAGAGCGTCGCCGAGGCTGTGGGGCACCAGACGGTGGAGGTGGCCGAGTCGGCTCACCAGGGAGCCGCCGCCGTGGAGCAGGTGGCGGCAGCCGCCGAGACGGTGGCTGCGGGAGCCATGGAGCAATCGGAGCAGGTGGCGAAGACGGGCGCCCAGGTGGATAGCCAAGACGAGCTTCTGGAACAGGTGAACGCCGCCACGGAGGACATCAGCACACGCATCACCACCATGAGCGGCAGCATCTCCGAGGTCACTTCCGCCGTGCAGACCATCGCACTGCGGGCATCGGAGCTTGCCACATCGGCCGAGCACGCCCAATCGGAAGTGGCCCGGGGGCTGGAGGCGTCGGAAGCCATCGCCGAGGTGGTCAAGGTCATCAACGGCATCGCCTCCCAGACGAACCTGCTCGCGCTAAACGCCGCCATCGAGGCCGCCAGGGCGGGCGAGCATGGGCGCGGTTTCGCCGTCGTCGCCGAGGAGGTTCGGAAGCTGGCGGAGATGACCACCCAGTCCACGGCACAGATCGCCGGCATCATCGAGCGCGTGCAGGAGGCGGTTAACGCCATGTCGGGCTCTTTTGGCGACGTCAGCGACGGCGTCGGGCAGATCGCCGCCGCCACCCAGGAGACCCTGGCCCAGTCCGAGGAAATGGCCTCCGAGCGGGCCGACATCGAAGCCAGCACGGGAGAGGTCCGGGCCGCGGTGACCGAGGCGAAGGCCTCCTCGGCCGAGGTGCGCGAGGCCGCCCATCGCATCACCGCCCTCAGCCAGGCCGCGGCGGCTACGGCCTCCGAGTCTTCGGCATCGGCCCAGGAGCTGACGGCGACCATCGAGGAGATCTCGGCATCGGCCCAGGAGACCGCCGAGAGGCAGCGGCAACTGCTGGATTCCCTCGAGCGGTTTCGAACCTGAGAGCCGCGGGAAGCGCCGGGTCCGCCGCCGCATCCTTCGCCTTGCCATCGACCATGGAATGGGACACACTTCTGCTCTCCATCGCCGGCTTGCGCCGGCTCCAATCCACAGTGACAGGTGATCGCCATGGCCAAGGGCTATCAGGCCCCCAGGGGCACTCAGGACATCCTACCTCCCGTGAGTGGTCAGTGGCATCACCTGGAAGACACGTTCCGCCAGGTCTGCGAGCGGTACGGCTACCAGGAGGCCCGGACCCCCGTCTTCGAGGAGGCCGCCCTCTTCGCCCGGGGCATCGGCGATGCCACGGACATCGTCTCCAAGGAGATGTACGTCTTCGAGGATCGCGGCGGACGTAGCCTCTCACTGAGGCCCGAGGGGACCGCGGGGATCGCCCGAGCCTTCGTGGAGCACAAGCTCGCCGGCGAGAAGTCGGCATGGAAGGTCTTCTACCTCATCAGCATCTTCCGGTACGAGCGCCCCCAAGCGGGCCGGTACCGTCAGGCCCATCAGGTGGGTGTGGAGTGCTTCGGCGCCGGGGGGCCCGACGTGGATGCCGAGATCATCGCCCTGAACATGGCATGGTACCGCGACCTGGGCATGAAGGGCCACGAGCTTCGGCTCAACTCCCTGGGCTGCCCCGCTTGCCGGCCAGGCCATCGCCAGGCCCTCACGAGCGCCCTGGCCGACGTGGCGGAGGAGCTGTGCCCCACGTGCCAGGGTCGCCTGGACACCAACCCCCTGCGCGTCTTCGACTGCAAGAGCCCCTCATGTGGGGAGCTGGTCGCGAACGCGCCCGCACCTCTGGATTACCTCTGCGATGGATGCCGCAGCCACTTCGATGCCCTGAGGGTGCTTCTGGACGGCATGGAGCTGCCCTACGAGATCGACCCGCGCCTCGTACGGGGCCTGGACTACTACACCCGCACGGCGTGGGAGGTGAAGTACGCCGAGCTGGGCGCCCAGGACGCCCTCTGCGGCGGGGGCCGGTACGATGGCCTGGTGGAGCAACTCGGCGGCCCGAAGACGCCGGGGATCGGTTTCGCCGCCGGCATCGAGCGGGCTCTGGTGGCCCTGGAGAAGGGCGGCATCACCATGCCCGAGACGGGCGCCGGAGGGGTGATGGTCATTGGCCTGGACGAGGCGAGCCGCCAACGCTCAGTGCTTCTGGCCGAGGAGATCCGCGCGCATGGTCTTCGGGCCGAGACGGACTACTTCGAGCGGGGGCTCAAGGCCCAGATGAAGCAGGCCGACCGGCTCGGGGCGCGGTGGGCCGTGATGCTCGGGGAGGAAGAGATGGCCTCGGGCGAGGCGACGGTCCGGGACCTCATGTCGGGGGACCAGGAGTCGGTGCCCCTGGAGGGTGTTGCCGGTTGGCTCGGGGAGCGCGTCGTCACTCCCGCTCCTTGACGCGCCTAATGACCTCTTTGGCCAGGTTGCGGTAATCCTCGGAGCCGGCGCTGGCTGGCAGGTGGGTCAGGGGCGATCGCGATCCGGGGGCCTCCTTGATGCGAACGGTCTCCCGGATGTTCGTGTCGAACACGGCGGGCCCGAGCCGCTTCATCATCTCCAGCGCCTCATTGGCGAGCCGGTAGCGCCGGGTGTGGAAGGTGGGCACGATGCCCAGGACGTCCAGGTCCGGGTTGAGCCGGTTCCGCACCTCGCGCACTGTGCGCAGAAGCTGCTGAGCGCCCTCGAGGGCCAGGTGGTCGCAGGGCACGGGGAGGAGCACATAGTCGGCGGCGACCAGGGCGTTCTGGGTCACGATCCCCGCACTCGGAGGGCAGTCGATGATAGTCCAGTTGTAGCCCTGGGGCAGTGCTTCCTTGAGCACGGTCTCTCGAGCCATCATGCCCGCCATGGTGGCATCGGCCTCGACCAAGCGGGTAGACGCGGGGGCGATGGTGTACCCGAAGCTGGTGCCCCTCGCCACCTCGGCCACCGTGGCCTGTCGGGCGAGCACTTCGGCCATCGAAGCGTGGCCGTCGTCGTACTCGATGCCGCTCCAGAAGGTGGCGTTGGACTGGGCGTCACAGTCCACCAGAAGCACGGGCTTCGCCAGCTCCGCCAGGGCCGCGGCGAGGTTCACGGCGGTGGTCGTCTTCCCTGACCCGCCCTTTTGGTTGGCGACAGCGATGATGGCCATGGCTCGTACGGCCCCCTCCCGAATGTGCCCCACTCCCCGGGGCTCGACCTCATTCCGGGCCCGCTGGGCGTGGGCCTTCCTGGCCTGTATCGAGAGCTTGAGCGTACTGGCTGACGGCCGTGCCATCGGCATCCTCGCGCGTGCCCACCAGCTCGTACCCGAGCCTCCGGTAGAAGCGGTGCACGGCCTCGTTGTCTTCCGAGGCCGTGGTGAGATACACATGGGAGCGCCCGGCCTCCAAGGCGGCATGCTCGAACGCCCGCGCGAGCTTGGCGCCGATGCCGCCTCCCGATGCCTCGGGCAGCACGGCTATGGAGACCAGATGGGCTGCGCTTCCCTCCAGGTACTCCCGCTCCACGGGATCGCCCGTCTCGGAGCGCACGGAGGGCATCCGGCCGACGATGCGCGGCAGGAGCCAAGGGGCCGTAAGGGCTCGGGCCAGGGCCGCTCGGACCATGGCGCCCTTCCTGCGGCTCACCGACTCCCGGTAGGCCGCCTCACTCGCGGTGCCAACCACGAAGCCGGCGATCCGCCCATCCGCCTCGGCGACGCGGTTGATGCCCTCACGGTGGTCGACGAACGCCTCGTAGTACTGGCGCAGGAACCCCCGGCCCATCTGGGCCAAGAAGAGCCCCGGGAAGGCGGCCAGATGGATGTCGATGATGGCGGGTATGTCATCCGGCTCGGCGGGCCGGATCGCGATGGCCTCGGCGTCGCGGTCGGTCGGCATGGCCGCCCCCTATTCGAAGTAGCTGCGCACGGCGGCGATGGCGATCTCGACCTGCTCGTCGGTC
>WJIW01000450.1 GCA_014730065.1 Armatimonadia bacterium
CTCCTGGGCCACGTACACCGGATCCACGTTCGCCGAGAGGAAGTGCCCCGAGTCCAGCAGCACCCGGACACACTTCGGCGCGCCATCCAGAATCTCGGTCAGATCCTCGGGGTTCTCGACCCGGTTGCCACAGTGGTTGCCGAGGTTCAGGTCGAACCCCTCGGGGAGCCGCTTGCACGCCTCGGCCAGAAGCTCCTTGAACCGGCCCATGGGCTGGTTGCGATCACCGCCCTTGACGTTCAGTGATGTCAGCCCGAGCTCGCTCGCATAGGCGATCTCGGAGGATAGGGTCTCGAGCTGGGCCTGGGCGCCGGCATCATCGATGGCGCTGAGGTTCGACCCGTTGAGGCCCGAGAGCACCAGGTCGTGCTTACCCAGTGTGCGGCGCACGTGGGAGGCGGGATTGGATTGCATTCCGCCCGCCAGGCCCTCGCCCCATGTGAGGAACAGCTCGATGGCCGGGAAGCCAGCCGAGGACGCGATCTCCGCGGCGCGGTCCAGTGGCGCATCGGGGAAGTCGGTAACGCTGCATGCAAGCCTCATGGTCATCACCCTATTAAGGTACTTCGGGGCCCGGCCCCGGGGGCCTGCGGCAATGTGGCTCAGGCCGTGGCGCGATTGCGCAGGATTGCGTAATGTGGAGATAGTTGTCCGCTGAAGGGACGTGGCTCCATTGGACTTGATCGCTACTCTAGGCGCGGGCGCGCTGCTGGCCATCGGCGCCCCGGGCGGGATCGCCGCGGGAATGGTCGAGACGGTCACCGGGCCCGTCGAGCCTGCGGCCTTGGGACGCGTACTGACCCACGAGCACGTGCTCGTCGACTTCATCGGTGCGCAGGAGGTATCGCCCGACCGCTACGACGCCGACGAGGTCTACCAGGTGATGCTGCCCCATCTGGTGGAGCTGAAGGATGCGGGCATCGATACGCTGGTGGAGTGTACCCCCGAATGGCTGGGCCGCGACCCCGTGCTGCTGCGCCGCCTCAGCGAGGCGTCGGGCGTGCTGCTGATCACCAACACCGGATTCTACAAGGACCCATTCCTGCCCCAGTGGGCCCACGACGCCACGGCCGAGGAGCTGGCCGAGCTGTGGACTGGCGAGGCCCGGAACGGCATCGGCGACACGGGGATCAAGCCGGGTTTTATCAAGATCGCCGTCAACGAGGGCGAGCTATCGCCCATCCAGGCCAAGATTGTGCGGGCCGCGGGCCTGACCTCCCGGGCATCGGGCCTGCGGATCCACGCCCACACGACCACCGCGGCCACGGCCCTGGAGGAGCTGGACATACTGGAGGAGGTGGGCCTGCCGGGCTCGCGCTTGGTCGTGGTCCACGCCGACGCCACGCCCGATCTGGGCATCCACGCGGAGATCGCTGAGCGGGGCGCCTGGCTCTCCTATGACGGAATCCGCGCCGACAGCGCCGAGGCGAAGCTGCCCCTGGTTATTGAGGCCCTCCATCGCTGGCCGGACCAGCTTCTGATTAGCCAAGATGCCGGCTGGTACAGCGTGGGCGAGCCGGGCGGCGGCGATGTGGTGCCTTGGAGCTGGCTGCCCCGGAGGTTCGTGCCCATGCTCCTTGACGCGGGAGCGGACCGGGCTGACATCGCTCGGCTCCTGGTCGAGAACCCCGCCCAGGTCCTCACAGTAGAGGAGCCGACCAGCTAGCCAGCCCTCACCAGCCCCAGAACTGGGTGCGCGTCTGCCGGCAATGGAGACCCCGGTGGGTGATGGGGCCGAGCCTGCGCGGCAGGTCGAGCATCACGCGCTCGCCGCGGCAGTCCAGGGTGACCCGTCCGGGCTCGGGCTGGTAGGTCACGACCAGCTCCATGGGCCCCAGGGCATCGCCGGGGAGCGGCGCGTCGGCGCGCACCTCGCCATCGGGGCCGGGAGCCAGGATGGTGAGCGTGCCACCACCTAGGAACACCCCGGCGACCACGAGCGTATGGGGATCGCCAGCATCGCCGAACACCAGGAAGCCGTTCTGCCACTCGGGGGCCGTCGCCTGGGTCCGTAGGCTGACGCGGAATGTCACGTCATCCTCTGCCGGCTCGGCCAATCGACGCAAGGCGAAGGCGCCGCTCTGGCTGGGAGCCTCCAGGAGGTAACCCGGGTCGGCTTGCCACACCTTTCCGCCGCTGACCGCATCGAAGTCCCCCGAAGCATCCTCGCGTCGGGGTGGAAGGCCGCGGAGCTGATGCTCCTCGATCCACGGCTCCATGCCCGCGGCGACGGTCTGCGCCACCAGCGAGTACCCCTCGGCCGTCAGGTGAACGCCATCGGTAAGCAGCTCGTGGCGGCCGGCGAGGGGGGATCGCAGGTCGAGCCTCCGGGTGCCTTCAGCCTCCGCCAACTCGCGTATCCGGATCCGCAGCTCCCGCAGCCTGGGTGCGCGCTCGCGGAGGTTAGCCCGCCTCTCGTCGGTCAGTCCGGGCATGTCCGGCTCCATGGGCGTGGGCTCACAGAGCCAGATCTCCGGCTGCCCCGGCAGCGCGCGCAGCTCGGCGAGCAGCCGGGAGTAGTCGTCTTCGAATCCGTCGATCCGCGCCCAGGCGTCTCGCGGCGGGCCGGTGGTGTCGTTGGTGCCGAGCATGACGATGCAGGCATTGGGGTTGAAGCTCTTGATGGCATCGAGCTGCTGCCACACGCTCGGCGGCGCCCCATCGAGCAGCGTCGCCCCGCCGAGACCGAAGTTCCGGACGTTGAAGGCGTCACCGAGGAGGGACGCCAGCCGCGCGGGGTAGGATTCCACGGCCGGGTCGCTCACTCCCGCACTGTAGGTTAGGCTGTCGCCGATGCACGCGACTCGAATGCCCGGCTCATCTCCGGGGAGGGGCACGGGTAGGCCCGTGGACTTCCACTTGGGCACCCGAGCGGAGACTGCGATCATGTAGTCGTGGAGGTCGGCAGTGATCTCCTCCACGCGCTCGGGATGAGCCTCGGCCAAATCATGCGTCTCGGAGATGTCGCTCCCCAGATCGTAGAGCTGGTTACGGCCATCGGGGTAGGTGTGGATGAGCTTCCAGTCGCTGCGCCGCCCCGACACGTGGGGGATGATCCCCGGCCCGCTCGCGCCCCACGCGTGGGGATAGTGCCACACGAGGAGGCGATCTTCGTCGATACGGCCCGTGCCCTGGAGCAGGGGAGTGAGGTCGCGACCGTCCACGGTGGCCATGTGCTCTTCGGGCGCATCGACCCCGGCCATCGATAGTATGGTCGGGAAGAAGTCGTCACTGATCACGGGCACGCCGCATGTGGAGTACGGCTCGACGACGCCGGGCCACTTGACGAGCATGGGCACGCGCGTCCCCCCCTCGAAGGACGATCCCTTGCCGCTCCGCAGCGGCTCGTTGTGGGTGTGGGGCTCGCCCCCGCGGGCATGGGCGGAGAGTCCGCCGTTGTCGGACATGAAGATGATGATGGTGTCGTCGGCGATGCCGTGGCGGTCGAGGTTGCCCATGAGGGCGCCCAGGCTGGCGTCCATGCCCTGGACCATGGAGGCGTACGCGGCCTCGGTGGGGTGGATGCCCTCGTAGAGACCCACGTAGTCATCATCGGCCTCGATGGGGGCATGCACGGCGTAGTGGGACATGTAGAGGTAGAAGGGCTGCTCTTCGGCGATGGCTTCATCCATGGCCTCCAGCGCCTCCAAGGTGAGGGCCTCGGTGAGGAAGGTATCGGTGCCGTGGTACTCCTCCAGGCCTGGCACATCCCACACCCGGCTGCCCCCGCGCCACGCGGCGGAGTAGTTCTTCTCGCCCCAGTAGCTGCCGGGCCCGCCTGCCGCGTGGCCGGCGATGTTCACATCGAAGCCCAGGTTGGTCGGGTCCGCTCCGCTGGTGCCTACGGCGCCGAAGTGGGCTTTGCCAGCGTGGATGGTGCGGTACCCTGCGCTCTGGAGGAGGCGGGGCAGCGTCACGTCATCGCGTTGGAGCCCCTCCATGCGCCAGTCCGGTGGAAGCAAGACTGGATGGGCGGCGGTGGTATCGCGGTCGGGGTAGAGGGTCCAGTTGGTGATCCCGTGGCGGCATGGATTCTGGCCCGTCATGATGCTCGCCCGTGTGGGCGTGCAGACGGGGCTGGCCGAGTGGGCATCGATGAACCGAACCCCCTCGCGCGCCAGCCGCTCCATGGCCGGGGTGCGGTACCGGTCATTGAACCGGGTGCGCTCGGTATGTAGCGGCACCGAGGTATCCTGCCAGCCCATGTCGTCCACCAGGAACAAGACGATGTTGGGTCGGCGGGCCTGGCCCAGGGCCCATTGCGACATGCCAAGCCCCGCACAGCCCGTAGCCAGCAGCCGAAGCGCATCGCGTCTGTTCATGTTGCCGCACCTCCGTGGGACGGTTCTCCGGGCGCGCGGCCGGCCCTCGCCCGCCTTGACCGAGGCCCGACTCTGGCCGATACTACGCCCATTGATAGTCCATATGTGAACTAATTGGAGCGATGACCATGGCCCGGTCCGCGCCCGAGGACGAGGCGGGACAGCTCCCCAAGGACCTGGAGCGCAGCGTCGATGCGGTGCTGGTCTTCAACCTGGTGCGCACCCACGGGTACGTAAGCCCGTACATCGACCAGACGCTAAAGGCTGGCAAGCTCACGGGCGCCCAGTTCAACACCCTTCTGGCCCTCGGCTCGGCGGGGGATGAGGGCATGTTGATGGGTGAGATCGGCGAGCGGCTGGTGGTCAGCAAGTCTAACGTCACGGGGCTCATCGACCGCCTGGAAAAGCACGGGCTGGTGGAGCGATGCGAGACCCCCGATCGCAGGGCCACTCGGGTCCGGCTAACCTCCGAGGGCCGGGCCGCCCTGTATGAGGTGCTCCCGGCGTACCGCGGCGCGGTGTGCGAGCTAACGGACTGCTTGAGTCCCGCAGAGAAGGCGAGCTTGATCGAGCTTCTGACCAAGCTCCGCCGGGAGCTTCGGAGGAAGTGGAGGGAGGCGAAGGGCTCTTGAGAGGCGGCTGGATGGGTCCCTCGCGCAGTCTGGGTGGGCTGCCTAGAACGTACGGTTTGCAGCGCCACTTCAGCCGCGACCCGGGCGAGGGCCCCAAGGTCCGCATCACCCGTGCGCGAGTGGGGCGCGTGCTCCAGTACTTCCGGCCCTATCTCTGGCAGTGGATCGGGCTGCTGGTCCTGCTCGTCCTGGGCGCCTTCGCCAATCAGGTCAACCCTCGGCTCACGCGGCACATCATCGACGACGCCATCGGCGAGGGTGACAGATCGCTGCTGTTCTGGCTCGCCGGCGGGATGGTGGCGGTCGCTGCGGCCATGGGCCTGCTGGGTGTGATCCAGGAGACCCTCGCCGCCAAGACCGGGCAGAGCATGATCCACGACGTCCGCAGTCAGCTATACCGCCATCTGCAGCGCATGTCGCTCCACTTCTACACCGCCAGCCGGTCGGGCGAGATTGTCAGCCGGATCAACAACGACGTGAACGCTGTGCAAGGGGTGGCCGCGGGCACCGTCACCCAAATCGCCTCGAACTTCTTCATGGTGGTCATCACGTCGATCAACCTGCTGAACATCAGCCCCTCCCTAACCCTCCTCGCCGTGGCGATCGTGCCCCTCTTCTACCTGCCCGCCAAGCTCATCGGCGGCGTCCGGCGACGACTGGCCACTGAGACCCAGGAGGCCCAGGCGGGCCTGGTGACCTTCATGCACGAGCGCCTCCACGTGGCCGGTGCCCTGCTGACCAAGATCTTCGGCCAAGCCCGTCCCGATGCCGACAGCTTCAGCGGACTCAGCCGCGACCTGGTCGACCTCAACGTGAAAGGCACCGTCGTCGGGCGCTGGCTGCGCATGGTGCTGAGCACCTTCGCCGTGTTGGGACCCGCCTTGCTGTATGCCTATGGCGGGCTGCTGGTGATCGAGGGCGAGCTGAGCCTGGGCATCATCATCGAGGTGGCTGCGCTGATGACCTTGCTGTACCGGCCCCTCCAACAGCTAGCCACCTTCTACGTCGACGTCCAAGCGTCCCTCGGCGTGTTCGAGCGAATCTTCGAGTACCTGGACATGGAGCCCGAGGTCCGGGACCGGGAGTCGGCGGTGGAGCTGCCCGAGACCGAGGGGCACATCGAGTTCCAGGGCGTGAGCTTCGCCTATCCGCCGCCCGTCAGGCTGGCCGGCGACCCGGCCGATGCGGCTCAGGCCGATGAGGAGCCGGACGACGACGAGGAGCCCCGTGCTCCCTTTGCCCTGACCGACGTAAGCCTGGAGATCGAGCCCGGCCAGCAGGTGGCCCTCGTCGGGCCCAGCGGCGCCGGCAAAACCACTATCACGTATCTGGTCCCTCGGTTCTACGATCCGGACGAAGGCCGGATCCTCCTCGATGGCCACGACCTGCGCGACATCCCGCAGGACGACCTGCGGCGCCACATCGGCATGGTTACCCAGGAGACATTCCTCTTCCACGCCTCGGTGCTCGAGAATCTCATGTACGCCAACCCCGAGGCCGCCGAGCCTGAGATCGTGGCGGCCACCCGGGCGGCGAACATCCACGAGTTCATCGCCGGCCTACCCGACGGGTACGACACCGTGGTGGGTGAACGGGGCTTTCGCCTCTCGGGCGGCGAGAAGCAGCGGCTATCCATCGCCAGAGCCCTGCTGAAGGACCCGGAGATCCTGGTGCTCGATGAGGCCACCAGCAGTCTGGATTCCACCTCGGAGTATCTCATCCAGGAAGCGTTGGAGAAGCTCTTGGAGGGTCGGACGTCGCTGATCATCGCCCACCGGCTCTCGACCATCCTCAAGGCGGACAAGATCCTTGTGGTCAACGAGGGGCGGCTGGTCGAGCGCGGCCCCCACGACGAGCTGCTGGAGCTGGACGGGCTCTACGCCCAGCTCTTCACCCAGCAGTTCGGCAAGGTGCTGGAAACAACGTAAAGCTAGCCGTCAGCTACCCGCGAAGGCCGCCCAAGCCGCGTCCAGCACGTTACCCGACCCCGTTGCGAAGGCCGTGGTCATCGCTGCGTTCGCCGTGGCGTTCGGGTGCGAGTTGCCCGGTTCGGGGATGTAAGCCGCCCGCAGCATGTTCGCCGTGGCGCTGCCGTCATCGGGGTTGGCCAGGACGTCGAACAAGTCGAAGACCGCCACATTGTGGAGCGTGGGATGGTCGGCATTGTACTGGTTGAGCCAAGTCGTGGCCAGCCAGGTCGCGAACTGCCGGGCCCGGGCCGCGTCGGCGGCGTTGGTGGAATCGGGATGCAGCGGGGGCGGCGTGCAGATCACGAAGAGCGTCGTCGGCTGATCGGCGAACGCGTCGGCCAGGGCCGCGTAGGCGTACGCGTCGTGGGTGTAGATGATCCCTCGGCCGGCGGGGTTGCGGAACACGGCCTGAAAGTCGGCCAGCTTGCGGTCGCCGCTGAAGGCATTCCCGGGCGGCGTGCCCGCCGAGGTGATGGCGCTATTGGGGAAGCACGGCTTGATCATGACGATACCGTTGGTGCCGCCGAAGCTCCGCACCGATCTCATGTAGTCGCTGAACCAGTAGATCCAATGGCCGACGTCCGTGGAATCGCCCGCGGGGCTGCCCAAGGTGTCGGGACGCCCTTGGTCGGGCGGCACCTCGGTCCCGTAGGTGATCTCCCGGGTCGCGCCGATGTAGCTCTTGGTCTGTAGCGCGGTCTCGAGGCCGTTGTTCAGCCAGTCGTCCCCGACGGAGTGATGGATGAACACCAGGCCCGTGGACGTGGGTGTGCCCGAGTCATCTTCGCCATCGTCGGTGCCGTCGCCGGTGCCATCGCCCGAGGAGTCGTCGCCTCCCGGCGGTGGCGCAGAGGTGCCGCCTGCGCATCCCCAGCAGACCACCAGGCACAGGAGGATCGCCGTCACTAGGAGCACTGCCCACACGCGACTCTCTCTCATCCCCGCTCCGCCCTTCGTCGAGGGCGGCCACCCTGGGCGGCCGCCCTCCGTTCGCGCCGGCCGACTCACCGATACAGGATCGGATCCTCGCGCCAGTCCTTGTCCTCGTCGTGGGCCCACTCCTCGACCCGGGGGCGCCGCTCGCGGAGCCTTACTGACTCGACGCCCAGGAAGTAGCCAGTGGATACGTCCCGCTTGCCGACACATTCGAGGCGTAGGGTGTAGTCGCCGGGCTCTGGCCAGAAGTCCAGCAGATGCCACTCCCACTCCTGTACGTCCTCGCTGTACATATCGAGAGGCGCGCCGATCTCCACGCCATTGAGATACGCCTGGTAGGTTCCGTAGTCGGGCGCACGGGTGCCCTTGACCAGCAGCCGAACGGGGCGCTTCTCCTCCACGGTGAAGGGGATCTCGACCCATGCGTCCTCGGGCGATTCGGCCCGGAAGAAGAGCTGGCCATCGGGGTAGAAGCCCAGGTTGTCCTGAACGTTGGCCTCGTGGTCGCCGTGGTACTCATCGCCGGTGAACTCGGTGGCCATGAAGACGGTGTCCAGGTTCGGCAGTGTGCGCTCCCGGGCATGGGGCGCCCTGGCATCGAAGGTGGGCTCACCGGTCTGGTACCAGAAGGCCACGCTGGAGTAGTCGTCCTCCCGCTCGTTCCAGCTATGGCTGCGGTAGTCGGGAGTCTCGTCGGGGCTGATCCATCCCCAGTGCTCGATGGTCACCCGAATCGAGTCCTGGAAGACGATGGGATCGGCGATGTGCCAGCGGTACGCGCTGGTGTGCCCGCCGACGATGCCCCACTGATCGAAGTACGGGGTGCCGAAGTAGGGCGTGCTGGTCGTCTGTAGGCCCCATGCCGAGAGGAAGTAGTCTTCGGTGCCAGTGCCCCAGATGGATGGGAAGTCCTCGCCATCGATGTAGATCTTCTCATCGCCCTCGCCGAACCACGATGGGCTTCGGGTGCGCACCGACAGCACGGTGCCCACGTAATGGCCCCGGCCTTCGGTATCGAGGATCACGTAGTCGCTGCCCTGCTCCACGGGGTACTCCTGGCGGTACTGGGCGTAGAAGTACGGAGTATCTTCGTCGAGGTCATCGAGCTGGATCCAGTCGATGTTGTAGTAGAGCAGGCTGATGTTCTTGTCGCTCTGGTTGATGATCTCGATACGGCAGGACTCCCGGAAGGGCATCCGCCAGAAGCAGTTGTACGAGTCGGCGTCCTCCACGGCCACGGGCACGCTGATGACTTCGGCGCGCTTGCCGAAGGAGTTGGCGAAGAAATCGCCCAGGGGCGCCTCGACGCCCGGCCGGTCGTTGCCATCGTAGTAGATGCGCAGGAGCATCTCTTGGTGGTTGGCCGAGCCCTCGGGCGCCCAGGGGTGCCTCTCGGGGCCCAGGAAGGTGAACCACATATGGGTGATGACGCCCGGGCCCTCGGCATCCAGCACAACCCTGGTATCCCCGGGCGCCACGTTGGAGTTGTCGGCATTGCCCGGAATGGGCCGGCCGTCATCGCCGGTCATGGTCGACGTGGCTCGGCGGCTGCGGCCGTCCTGCAGGTCGGTCAGGTCATCCAGGTCCGCCACGGCCCATGGCGCGCAAAGGGCGGCCGTGACGGCGATCAGCAGTGCTCTCGTTCCCGCTCTCAAGACAGTCTTCATGTTCCCTCTTCCTATCCCCCGTGGCCCGGTCTAGTCGGGCTTGGCTTGCTCGTAGTATCGGTCGGCCTCACGCTCCCAGCGCGCCGCTAGCTCCTCGGTGCGCTCGGGGTACGCGCCGGCCAGGTTGTGGGTCTCCGTGCGGTCGGCCTCCAGGTCGTATAGCTCCCAAGGCTGGCCAGCGCGTGCGACCACTTTCCACTTGCCCATCCGCAGAGCCCGGTGGCCGTCGTGATGCCACCACAAGGTGTCGTGCCCCACGTCGCGATCCCTCTCAAAGGTATGGGCCAGGCTCATGCCTGGCGTGGGCGGCCCGGTGGCGCCGTCCCAGTCGCGAGTCCACTCGACCTCCGCCACGTCACACATGGTCCGCGGCAGGTCGACGAAGTGGCCCACGCCGTGGCGGAGCTCGTTCCGGGCGCCGATGCCCTCGGGCCAGTGGACGATCAGGGGCGAGGCGATGCCGCCCTCGTGCACCCATGATTTGTGCAGCCGCAGGGGAGCGTTGGCCGCCGTGGACCAGCCGGGCCCGAGGCACAGATACGACTCACCCGATCCGGGCACCGAGTCGGGATCATGCTCATCGCCCCGGATGATCTGCTCGGCGCTGGCGCCATTGTCCGAGGCGAACATCACCAGGGTGTTGTCCAGCTCGCCCATGGCCCGGAGCTGGTCCAGAACCCGGCCGATCTCCTGGTCCATACGGTCGATCATGGCGGCGTGGATGGCCATCTTGGTGGCCTGGAACTCCCGCTGCTCCCGGCTGAGGGTGTACCAGGGCACGGCCCGGCCTGCCTCACCGGGGCCGATGCGCTCCTGCAGCTCCTCCTCGGGGAGGTTCCAGCCGGGGATGATGTCGTACTCCCGGTCCGACAGCTCGGCGTCGATGAGGCCCATGCGGCTCATCCTAAGCCACCGGTCGCGCCGGACCTGATCCCACCCCATCAGGTACCGGTTCCGGTACCGGTCGATGTCGCGCTGTAGGGCGTGGAGCGGGAAGTGGGGCGACGTGAAAGCCAAATAGGAGAAGAAGGGCTGGTCTCGATGCTGCCGGTAGTGCTGCCTCAGGCAGTGGATGGCATGATCGGCCATGGCCGTGGCGACGTAGAACCCGCTACCCGGATCGGGTGTGGGCAGTGGCTCGCCATCGAGCAGGTGGTTCTGGGGCGCGAAGAACCGGTCGTGGTCATTGAGCCGGTACGAGTGGTCGAAGCCATTGTCGAGCACGGCGCCATCGATGTGCCACTTGCCGTGATGGTAGCAGCGGTAGTCGGCTTCCTGCAGCCGCTCGGAGACGAGGGGCGCCCACGGTGGGCGGCTCCCCACGCCGCGGTCCCGCAGGGCGTCGCGCCGGACCTGCTGGGCGTAGTAGCCCGTGGTCAGCGCGGCCCGGGACGGCCAGCAGCGGCCGGTGGAGTAGTGCTGGGTATAGCGAAGCCCGCCCCTCGCGAGCCAGTTGAGGTTGGGTGTGTGGATCTCGCC
>WJIW01000451.1 GCA_014730065.1 Armatimonadia bacterium
CGTCCAGCGCCTGGCCGATAAGCTGGGCCTCCTCGGTGGTCATGAGCATGCCCTCTTGGGAGCGGCCATGGAACTCCACAGGAAGGATGGTCTGAAGCCCCGTCTGCGCCGGCGTGATCTTGTTTTTGATCCGGTGCAGCATCTTGGAGACTTCCTCGTAGTAGTTGTTCATCATGCGCTGGTTGTAGTGCTCGCTGAAGGCGAGGGCGAGGCGCTTCATGGCGGCGCGCACGACCCACAGAGCCTTGCGGTAGTCCGACACGTCGCTGTGCAGAGCATCGAAGAGAATGGGCTCGCCGATCTCCTCCAGGTGCATGATGGCTCGCTCGATGCTGCTGATGGAGAAGCCGCGAGGCTCGAAGAAGTCGGTCTGCTCGTCCAGGTAGGCGTCGATGAGGCTCTTGGGGTTGCCTTCGGCGTCCAGGATCTCCGTGGGCTCGTGCTCACTACCCATGAGCATGGCGTTGGCCACATCGAAGGTGTTGGACACGAAATGGGCCGTCTCGTACTTCGCCAGAACGCTGAAGTGTGTGCTCACGGCCTCGGTAGGAATATCACGCTGCCACTTTGCGATAATATGGTCGCGATGGCCACTGAGGATCTCCGAGGCCTGGCGTCCGACGCGCTCGGAGTACACGTTGCGGAGCTTGCGGCTGAACCGGCTGATGCTCTTCCGCAGGCCCTCGTATCGCGACGATGTAGCGTGCTGCTCCATGACCATATCCGTTGCGTGGATGAAGCCGAACAGAAGCCCGGTCACATCCTTGATGCTGATGTACCGGGAGTATGCCCTATCGACGAGGGTATCGAAGGTCTTATTGAGATCATGGAAGTGGTTCTGATCGAGGGCATCAAGTATGTAGGTGAAGACGGCCGAGAGAAGCTCATCGGTCACGAGGCTCTCACCCCCGAAAAAGTCGGGGTTGACGCTCTGCCTGATGTGGTCCTTCCATCGCTTCAGGATCGCATCCCGATGCCGATGGAGGAAAGCCAACTCCTCTGACGCCATGTAACGAAGACCTCCAAGGTCCTAGCGGCCATTGCACTCCGGGCCAGCCCACCGACGAGCCCCAACAGTCGCCCATTGGCGCGCCTGTAGCCGATCACCCTACAGTATGCCCCCGAATGTGCCAGGCCACTCCACCGATCTACTGTTCCGCGGCCGTCATTCTGGCACACTGGCCCACCCCTGGAAAACCCGTCGCATTTTAGCGACATACTGCCCAAGGGGTCAACTGCCTGCCCCGACAGAATACTGTATGATACTCTGACCGTCAGATTCCTCCTGAGCGGGAGCAGAAGCCCGATGCTCGTACGATCGATCCGAGACCGCCTCTCGGCGGTCCATCCCGAGTTCCCCAAGTACCTGCTTGCCATCGCGTTCATGGCGGTGTGTGGCGGCATATTTGAGAACACCTACTACAACTATCTGTGGGATCAGTTCCAGATCGGTGAGCGCACCCGCGGCCACCTGGAGCTGGTCCGGGAGTTCCCCGGCCTCCTCAATGTGCTGTTCCTGGCCATCTTCGCAGCGATCCCCGAGACCCGGGTGGCAGCCATCGCTGCGGCCGTGACCTGCGTGGGGATGGCGGGCTTCGGTATCGCGGGACACAACTGGTGGGTTTTCCTCGTTCTGACGCTGGCCTGGGGCACTGGCAGCCACATCATCATGCCCATCGAGAAGTCGCTCACCATGGAGCTGGGCGGGGAGACGGCACGGGGACGGAGGCTGGGCCAGGTCGGCGCGGTTCGAGTCGCCGGCTCCATAGTCGGCGCCGCCGCGGTCCTCCTGGTCTTCGCGTCCATGACTCGCCCCGACGCCGCGGCCGTTGTGGAGGAGGGCGCCCGCCCGCCGGTGCTGGTTGATGAGATGTGGCGCTATGACGCGAGCTTCTATGTAGGCGCGCTCGCCTGCGCCCTGGCCGCATGGATGTTCTGGAGTATGCGCCAGGTGGGGAGCCGATCGAAGCGGCCCCGCCTGGTTCTGAAGCGGGAGTATTGGCTCTACTATGTGCTGAGCGTTCTCTTCGGTGCCCGAAAGCAGGTCTTCCTGACCTTCGGCCGGTGGGTGCTGGTGAAGATCTTTCTGACGCCGCCGCCCACCTTTGCATGGCTCTGGATCGCCGCCTCGGTGATCGGCATCTGGTTCAACCCATGGATCGGCAAGGTCATCGACCGGGTCGGCGAGCGGCGGATCCTGGTGATCGACTCCATCCTGCTGATGGTGGTGTGCTTCGGCTATGGCGTCTCGACTCACCTGCCCGTGGCGCCGGCGGTCCAGCAGGGGTTCGTCCTGGCTTTCTTCGTGCTGGACCAGATCCTGTTTGGTCTCCAAGCGGCTCGGAGCACGTACATGGGCAAGATCGCCCAGTCCAAGGAGGATCTTACAGGCAGCCTTTCCATGGGCGTAACCCTGGATCATGTCGTCGCCGCCACCATCCCCTCACTCGGCGGCTGGATCTGGTGGAAGTACGGCTATGAGTGGGTTTTCGTCGGCGCCGGGGGCATCGCCATACTGATGACGTTCTTCGCCAACATGATCCGGACCCCGGACCATCGCGCCGGGGGAGAGCAGTCAGCCGAGCCGCCCAAGCGCCAGGTGGCGGCGGAGTGACGCTCGCCTACGAGCCCGTCGACGAGTAATGCCGGACGCCGATGCGCCAGATCCTGAGGCACAACACCAGGAACGCCACTCCTGCGAGGGGGGCCAGCCAGGACACCCAGCTCGGTGCCCCCATCTGGCCCTCGAGCCCGAGGATCGCCTGGGCCGGCAGGAAGTTCACGCACGCCAGCGGCACCACGAAGGTGAAGAAGCTCCGGAACCAGGGCCGATAGATCGACAGGGGGAACTGGGTCGCCTCCACGCCGCCGTAGGTCACCGTGGCCATGATCTCCAGGGTCTCCACCGTCCAGAAGCTCAGTGTGCCGCCTATGACGAAGAGCCCCGCGAAAAGGCAGGCGCCGCCGAGCATCGCGGCTATGAGCAGGGCAACCTGGCCAGCGCCCAGATGGAAGCCGCCCGTTGTCAGAGCC
>WJIW01000048.1 GCA_014730065.1 Armatimonadia bacterium
AGGTTCGACCCATCGGCCTCCATGACGTACAAGTTCCGCGAGCGCTCCTGGTGGTAGTACTCCTGGTGGCCCGATCGATCGGAGACGAAGACGATGCGGCCATCGGGCAGGTATTGGGGATCGACGTCATTGCAGTTCCCGTGGGTGATCTGCCTGAACCCGCTGCCATCGACCCCGATCTCGCACACATGAAAGCCCTCGCCCTCACCGGGGTAGGAGACGGAGAAGAGTAGCTTGGTGCCGTCGTAGCTGACCTCCAGCCCCTGGACCCGTGCATTCTGCAGCTCGGTGATGCACCGCAGCTCGCCATCGGGCGTGGGCGGGGTCAGGGTGTAGACATTCTCGCCCCACTGGTACCAGGGCGTTAGGGGGAAGGGGTAGGAATCCTGGAAGCCCAGGCTGGACTCGCTTCGGGCCGTGGACTTGACGAAGGCGATGGCCGGAATCTCCAGGGGGCCGCGCTCGGGCGGGCCTGACGCGGATCCGGTGATCGCTTCGATGGCCTCCCGGGCCGCGGTACGCACAACGAGTGCGGCATCGCCCCGGTGCATGGCTCGCAATCGCTCCAGGCTGCCTGTGTCGCCCGCGCTGCCCAGGCCCTTGACGGCGCCCAGTCGGATCAGCCATTGGTCGCTATCCAGCATTCGCGTCAGAGAGGCCACAGCGTCGGGCCCGCCGATCTCGCCCATGGCGAGCAGGGCGGCGTACGCGACACGGATGTTCGGCACGCCCTCGGGCGCGGGCGGGATGACCACTTGGCCGTTCTCGTACCGGCGCTCGAACATGGAGACCCATCCCAGGCCGGTTCGGCGAGCCAGCTCCCAGTAGGTCTGCGGTCCGTCGGGCTGGGGCAGCTCCGCCTCGAGCGCCGGGAGGCTCGCGAGATCCCCCAGCGAGCCGAGGGCTTTGGCGGCCCAGTAGCCCAGCCGCTGGTCCGTGGAGTGGACGGCCTGCTCCAGGGCGGGCCTCGCAGCGGCGACAGGATGTTGCTCCAGGGCCCACGCCATGAGTGGCGCGGCGTTGGAGTCGGCCTGCAGCGCCTCGGTGATCTGGGGCGCGGCGGGGTCGCCCGCTTGAGCCAAGGCCAGGGCGGGCCCGGGCAGCGGCCGAGCGAGATGCGCCGCCAGGTCGTCGGCGGGGGCCGAGGTGGCTCCGGCGGCGAGTTGCGTGATCAATGTGATGGCGAAGGCGAAGCTACCCATGGACGGCATGGCCTCCCGGTAGTGGTGGGGAGTCCTTCGTCATGAAGACGTGGTGGCCTGCCGGGAGGGAGCGGTGGGCGAGCCCGAGGTCCGCAGAATCCGCTCCCCTCCCCTAGCCTGGCGGCCAAGGGAGGGGAGCGTCGTCGCGTGAGATCGGTGTCTAGATATCGAAGTACAGGAAGAACTCGTACGGGTGAGGCCGGATGTGGATGGCGTCACACTCGTTCTCGCGCTTCCAGTTGACCCACATCTCGACCAGGTCGGGGGTGAAGACATCGCCGCGGAGCAGGTAGTCGTTGTCCTCCTCCAGGGCCAGCAGTACCTCCTCGAGGGAGCCCGGCAGGTACGGGACCTTGGCCTCTTCCTCGGGCGGCAGGTCGTAGATGTCCTTGTCCACCGGCTCGCCGGGGTCGATCTTGTTGTGGATGCCGTCCAGGCCCGCCATGAGCATGGCCGCGAAGGCCAGGTACGGGTTGCAGGACGGGTCGGGGGACCGGAACTCGATCCGCTTGGCCTTCTCGCTGGCCGAGTACAGCGGGATGCGGACACACGCCGAGCGGTTCCGCTGGGAGTAGGCCAGGCGGTTGGGGGCCTCGTAGCCGGGCACCAGCCGCTTGTAGCTGTTGGTCGTCGGGGCGGCGAAGGCCAGGACCGACGGCGCATGCTTCAGGATGCCGCCGATGAACCACACGGCCTCCTGGGATAGGCCGGCATAGGCGCCACTGGCATCGTAGAAGAGGTTCTTGTCGCCCTTCCAGATGCTGATATGGGTGTGCATGCCCGAGCCGTTGTCCTCGAAAACGGGCTTGGGCATGAAAGTGACCGTCTTGCCGTGGGCGTAGGCCACGTTCTTGGCGATGTACTTGTACCACAGGAGCTTGTCGGCGACGGTGGTCAGGCTGTCGAACTTGAGGTCGAACTCGGCCTGGCCCGCCGTGCCCACCTCGTGGTGCTGCACCTCGACGTCGATGCCCGTATCGATCATTTTCATCATGATCTCGGTGCGCAGGTCCTGGAGCTTGTCCATGGGCGGGACGGGGAAGTAGCCGCCCTTGTGGCGCGGCTTGTAGCCCTGGTTCGGGGCCTCCTGGCCCGAGTTCCAGATGCCCTCCTCGCTGTCCACCTCGTGGAACCCGAAGTTCGGGCCATAGTCGAAGCGGACGTTGTCGAAGATGAAGCACTCGGCCTCGGGGCCGAAGTACGAGGTCTCGCCCACGCCCGAGGACTGCAGGTACGCCTCGGCCTTCTGGGCCACATGCCGCGGATCGCGGCTGTAGGGCTCCTGGGTGATGGGGTCGGCCACGTTGCAGATAATGGAAACCGTCGGCTCCTCGCAGACCGGGTCCAGAACCGCCGTGCTCGCATCGGGCATCAGGAGCATGTCCGATTCCTCGATCCGCTGGAAGCCGCGGATGGAGGATCCATCGAAACCGAGTCCGTCGGTGAACTCGTCCTCGGAGAGGGTCGAGGCGGGGATCGAGAAGTGGTGCCACAGCCCCGGCAGATCCACGAACTTGAAATCCACCGCCACCGCGCCAGTGTCCTTGACTAGCTTGAGAGCGTCATCAACCGGGCCAGCCATTTCTACCTCCAATAGTTAAACCGTAGGTTGTCGTCGCGAGGCTATGCCTCGGGAGTTCATACCGCCGATTTGCCGCCCCCGGTAATGCCGGCGGCCCGGCAGGGGGATCGGGAAGGGCAAGAACCGGCAATCACTTGCCGGCAACTCTATACCGATTCCCCGACCCCGTCAAGGCGCTTCCCGAGCACCGCGCCAAGGACACCACGCCACCTTGGGGAATGGACCGGCGAGGTGACCGATCCATGGAAGTGATCAACCGCGATGACTGCCCGGCCTTCGTGACCAAAGACACCTCGGAGATCCGAGAGATCATGGCCTACCGCAACTCCTCGTGCGAGCGCATGAGTCTCGCCGAAGCGACCCTGTACCCGAACCGCGCCACGGAGCGCCACCGGCACCCGCGCTCAGAGGAGATCTACTACGTACTGAAGGGTAGCGGCCGCATGCTCATCGAGGGGGAGTACCGGGACATCGGCGAGGGCGACGCGATCCTCATACCTCCGGGCGCGGTACACCAGACGTGGAACACGGCCGAGGAGCCGCTGGTGTTCCTCTGCCTCTGCGCTCCCGCGTACGAGCACGAGGATACGGTCATCATCGAGGAGGACTAGGGGAGTCCGTCGATGGATGTGGAGGGATCGTCGGGGCCGTCCCCGGCGATCTTCTTCAGGCCGTCGGAGCCGCGCTCGTAAGCGGTGAAGCCGGCGTCGGCGGCCCGGTCGTAGCTGAAGCTCGGGCTCGGGGAGTAGTGGTTGCACGTGGAGAGCACCTTACGGATGGGCGCCCCGCACTTGGGACACTCCTTGAGGGCCTGCTCACGGATATTCTGGCGTATCTCGAACCCCTGGGAGCAGTATTCGCAGCCACTCTCTTCGGCGATGTACTCGTAGGTCGGCACTCTCTCACACCTCGCGGAGGCATTGTCCGAGACCCTCGGTGCAGGCCCGAGGTCTCTACCGGGATTCAGTTTACCACACCCGCGCCGAGCAGGAGGGCCAGGGGGCCGGTTGAAGGGAATCGTTCACTGAGAGGCGGATGAGCGGCTAATCATGCTTCAGCAGTCCCCCCAGATCCGAGCCGCCCAGCAAGCGGACCGCGCGGCCCTTCTCCAGATGCTGGCCGTGGGCGATCCCGCCCTGGGTACCCAGCTTAGGGCGTGGCTCGGCAGCGGCGACCTGCTACCGGCGGACGCGATGCTCGCCAGCCTCGGACGCGAGCTAGCCGGGGTGGCGTGCGCCCCCCTGCGCGAGGTGCACTCGGAGGGTGCTTGGCAGCCCTTCGGGGTTCTCTGCGCCCTGTACGTGGCCCCCGGAATGCGGGGCCTGAGGCTCGGATCCCGGATGCTGGATGCCCTCATCGAGCGGCACCGGGCGGACGGCGCCCGAGGGATGCTGACCGCCATCGCCGCCGGCGCCCCCGAGTGGACGGCGGGGATCCTGGAGAGGCGCGGGTTCGCGCCCCTGTGGCGATCGACCGCCATCGAGGTGCCCGCCAGCCTGGGCGGCGACGTGGAGTGCTCCGAGCGGGAAGCAGATGTCGAGGAGTGCCAGCGCGCGTGGGCGCCGTGGGCGGAGGCGGCCTTTCCCGTGGGTCGGGAGGCCCACACGCCGGCGGGGGTCGAGTGGCGACTCCTGGAGCTGGATGGTGGCACCCGCCTCCTCGCCCGCATGGGCGAAGGCGTGGCCTATGACCCCATCCCCCTCGATCCCATTGAGCCCCGGCGGGCCGCGGTGGCCATCGCCGCCCTCCATCGACAGCGGTTTCCTGAGCTGCGGAGCTTCCGGTGGCACACGGCGGAGGGCAGCGAGTGGGCCAAGGCTCTGGGGCCTCAGGCATCGTCCGATCAGGACGCCGCCGATACCCTGTACCTGATGGGCTTCGACCGGGTGGTCGATATCGCTGATCGGCGGCGCGAGCTACACGGCATCGCGCTTCTATAACCTATCCAAGGC
>WJIW01000452.1 GCA_014730065.1 Armatimonadia bacterium
GCGTCCAAGGAGACAGATAGCGCCGAATAGCCCTGTGCAGCTTTTGGTCGAATAGCTTACAAATACCTGAAAAAGCGCCGAGATTCCCAAGATTCGGTTGACACCAGATGAGGCGCAGGGTAGAAGGAATGTGAGGCCACGGAAGGCCGGAGCTGCCGCACGGACTCGCGGCGGATGCCGGGTTGCGCGTGGCCGAATCACCCTCGCACACCCCCGCAGCATCCACTAGATTCAACAGGCATGGGAGCGATGAACATGGCCGCTGGCGCCATTGGTGGACCCGATTCCGTTGTTCTCGGCAGCGCCGCGCAGACGCGGCAGGCCGCTGAGGCTCGGCGGCAGACTCGGGTCCAGCAGCCAGAGGATCGGCAGCCGCCCCGGCCGGCTGAGGCTCGGGAGACGCGCCGAAGCCAGCGGGCCGAGGATGGCGAGGACAGGGTGCATTCGGTGGATTTCACCGATCAGGTCACCCAGTTCTCCATGAGGAAGCTAAGGCGCGAGGCCTCCATGGGCCTCATCGCCTCCGCAACATCCGATTAGAGCGTATCGGGGTGGATGGGCTATAGCGGGGACCCGGAGTACAGTTAGGAAGAGGGTGGCACAACATGGCAATCGACGGAGTCAACGGATCGCCGAGGGTGGAGCCTCTCATCCGCCCCACGACTCTCGACCGGGAGCGCGAGCAGGAGGGCCAGCGCCGCGAGCAGGAAGCGGCACCCGGCCGCGAGCGGAGTGCGCCTGGGCAGCAAGATCAAGCCGCGCCGGCCCGTGAGGCGGATGCGGTACACCTTACCGATGCCGCCATCGAGCAGTCCATCGGCACGGTTGATGACGCCAAGCGTATCGCCAACAGGGTGATCTACCAGATTCAGCGCAACCCCGGACGTGCCGTGCAGGCCCAGGCGTCGAACCTGAACCAGGATCGGACCCTGGATCTGATCGGCTAGCGCGCGTGCCTGGCCATGGTCACTCGGGCTCGGGGATCTCCACGTCCCCGTGCTCCCCAAGCGCCTCGACGAACTCCTCTTCCGATAGCACGGAGATTCCAAGCTTCTCCGCTTTGTCGAGCTTGGACCCCGCACCGGGGCCCGCTACCACGTGATCGGTCTTCTTGCTCACCGAGCTGGTCGCTCGCCCGCCGTACCGCTCCACCAAAGCCTGGGCTTCCTCCCGGGTCCACCGCTCCAGCTCCCCCGTGAACACGAACACCTTGTCGGTGATGAACGGGTGCTCCTGGCTCCCTGCGGGCTCCGTTTCCTCGGGCTCCACGCCGACCTCCTTTAGGTCCTGCAGCATCCGGCGAATCTCGGGATCCTCGAAGTAAGCCCGAATGGCCCGAGCGACCACCTCGCCGATCTCGTATACCGACGCCAGGTCCTCCACCGAAGCGTCCTTGAGGCGATCGAGCGACCCGAACTCCCGGGCCAAGACCTGGGCCAGATGGTCTCCGACGTGACGGATCCCCAGGCCGTTGATGAGGCGGTCCAGGGGGCGATGCTTCGAGCCGTCGATGGCCCGGAGCAAGTTCGATGCCGACTTGTCGGCCATTCGCTCGAGCTGCACGAGCTGCTCGTGCTCCAGGCGGTATAGGTCCGGAATATCCTCCACCAGGCCGCTCTCGATGAGCTGATCAATGATGGCCGGGCCCAGGCCATCGATGTCCATGCAGCCCCGGGAAGCCCAATGCTCGAGCCGCCCCTTGAGCTTGGCTCGGCAGGCGGGGTTCTGGCATCGGTGGACCACCTCGCCCTCGGCCCGGCTGACCTCGCCGCCACAGATCGGGCACTGGGAGGGCATCTCGAACTCCTTCTCATCGCCGCTGCGCTTGTCGGTCAGCACCTCCACGACCTCGGGGATGATGTCCCCGGCTTTCTGGATGATGACTTGGTCGCCGATGCGTACGCCCTTCCGCTCCACCTCGTCCATGTTATGCAGGCTGGCCCGGCTCACGGTGGTGCCGTCGATGAAGACGGGCTCCATGATGGCGATGGGTGTGACGGCTCCGGTCCTGCCTACCGAGGCCATGATGTCCTTCACCGTCGTCTCCGCTCGCTCGGCCTGGAACTTGTACGCGATCGCCCAGCGCGGGCTTCGCGATACGGCGCCCAGCTCGGGCCGCAGATCCAGGCGGTTGACCTTGAACACCATGCCGTCCACGTCGTACGGTAGGTCATGCCGGTCCTCGGCCCACTTCTCGATCATCTCCTCGATGCCGCCCATGCCTTCGATGACCTGGTAGGGCTTCGAGGTGCGAACGCGAAGCTGGCCCAAGAACTCCAGCAGACCGGCCTGGGTCTTGTAGCGAGTGGACTCCTCGGTCCGCAGGTCGTAGAGGATGGCGTCCAGGTTCCGGCGGGCGGTGACGCTGGAGTCGAGCTGCCGGATCGAGCCCGCGGCGGCGTTGCGGGGATTGGCGAAGGGACTCTCGCCCCGCTCCTCCCGGTCTTGGTTGATCCGGGAGAACTCGTCCTTGCTGATGAAGGCCTCGCCCCGGATCTCGCACTCCGATGGACGGCCTTCAACATCGGCCAGGCGCAGAGGGATGGAGCGTATGGTCTTGAGGTTCTGGGTCACGTCCTCCCCCACGTGCCCGTCGCCTCGGGTGGCGCCGCGCTCCAGGAGGCCGTCTCGGTAAGTCAGGGAGATGCCCAGGCCGTCGATCTTGTACTCGACGGAGTACTCCACCGTATCGCCCTCCTCCATGCCCAGGTTGCGCTTCACCCGAGCATCGAACTCCCGCAGCTCGTCGGCGTTGAAGGCGTTCTGGAGGCTGAGCATGGGGAACTTGTGGGGGGCCTCGCCGAGCTCGTCCTGGGGTGGGGCGCCGACGCGCTGGGTCGGCGAATCGGGGGTCCGGAGATCCGGATGCTTCTCCTCCAGCTCCTCCAGCTCCCGGAGCAGCTTGTCGTACTCGGCGTCGCTGATCACAGGGTCGTTGAGCACGTAGTACCGGTACGAATGCTCCCGCAGCTCCTCCTGCAGCTCCCGGATCCGCTCTCGCTCGGAGTTGTCTGGCACCCTCGGTCACGCCCCTTCACCGGGTCGAAACCCCCGCCCCCGCCCGGAGTCAGACGAGGTGGGAGCCGTTGCTCGCGTCGAGCGTCTTGATAGTATACGGAATATGATCCAGAGCACCTCGGCTCGGAAGGAGCCCACCCATGAGATGCCCGGCCATCCTCTTCGTCCTCGTTCTGCTGCTTGGGGCCGCTGCTGCCCACGGACAATTGCTCGGTTACGAGAACGGCGGCGATGGCGCCGGCGAGGCCCGCGAGGCCCAGGAGACGATCAGCGAGGTGTACGAGTGCCTGGCTATCGACTGCCGGTCGCTGGCAGCCCGTCTCGGCGGCGGCGCCATCACCGATCCCATGGCGGATATGGCCCGGGACAGGTTCGGTATGCGCCCCGGACGCGGCCCCGGCGGATGGCTGATCGGCGGGCCGGCGCCGTACATGCCGCTGAGTATCGTCGGCGCAGGGGGACCGGGCGGCGCCGGCGGATGGGCCGGCAGCCTGGAGCCCTTCCGGCCCGAGGGCCTGCACCAAGCCCTCGCCTTGGTCGAGCAGAATGCCATCATGCTCAGGGGCACGCCCGATGCCATCGATGAGACCCTGGAGTTCCTACGGCTCATCGACCAGCCGGCGCCCATGGTCCGCATCGAGCTTCAGGCCATCTCCACGCCGGAGGTCTTCGACCGGGGAAACGCCCTCCAGTGGATCGGGTTCGGCAGCAACGCGCAGATCACCGGCCGGGCGGGCAGTCTGGGCTCGGGCAATAACCTGTCGCTCGCCTTCGGAGACATCGCGCTCGCGTACGATGCCTTCGTCAGCCGCAGCCGGGGCTATGAGGACCAGACCGTCAGCATTATGACCGAGTCGGGCCTGCCCGCGTACATGGGCGTGCGCAACGTGGAGCCTAACTTCATCCCCATCCGGAGCTACGACCGCTTCGGGAACATCGTGACCACCTACGACGTGATCTACTCGACCACGGAGACCAGTCTGCTGGTACTGCCCCGGGTCAACGCCGACGACAGCGTGACCATGCTGCTCTCGCCGCGGTTCTCGCGTCAGGTCGGGACTACCGGGCCGCCCGGCGGAACGGGCTTCCCGATCATCGAGAGTCTGGACGCAGGTACGATGGTGCGGGTCGGGAACGGCCAGACCATCGCCATCGGCGGCCTACGGAGGGTGCGCGTGGATCGCCAGTGGCAGGGCGGGGCCGTGGCGGCGGGGATGATCCCCGAGATCCGCCAGACGGTCACCGTGGAGAACGTGAACCTGTTCGTGACCCCGCATGTGTACCGGCCCGAGGACGACTCCATCGAGGACATCCGGATGTAGGAAGAGGAGCGCCCGGAGGCGCTCCTCGCAGTGGTTGGCGGAGCTCAGGCGACAGTCCCCTACCCCAGCATCTCGGCGATCTTGCCCTCCAGCTCGTCCCCCTGGCCGCCGGGTCCGGGCACGGGATTTCCGGCCCATACGATGACACCATTCTCATCCACCAGGAAGGCGTGGGGGATGGTGCTGACCTCATAGTCGACGCCAGCCATGCTGCCGACACCGATGGGGTAGTCCATCGGCGTCTCCTCCATGAAAGACTCCACTTCGTCCTGGGGCTCATCGGTGAGGCTGACGATCTTCAGACCATTCGGGGCGTACTCGGCATGAATCTCGTTCAGGTGCGGGATAGTCACCTTGCACGGGGGGCACCAGGTCGCCCAGAACTCGACCAGCACCACGTTGCCCTCCAGCTTCTCGAGGGTCTGGGGCTCCTCGGCGTTAATCCACCCCTCTACCGAGATCTCGGGCGCAAGGGCGCCCACCTCGGGCGCGGTCTCCAGGTCGGCGGTGTCGGACTCGGCCGTCTCGTCGCCGTCCGCCTCTCCTTCGCCCTCCTCGGCAGTACCCGCGGGCTCCTCGCCACCGGGGGCCGTGGGTGTGGATGCCGCGGGTCTGCCTGTGGTCGCCACATCGGTCTCGGCTTCCTCCTGGCAGCTCGTAAGCACAAGCGCGCCAGCGGCGATCACCATGAGCGCCATCATCGTCCAGATCGTGCCATTTCTCATTCGCAATGCCTCCTTGATTAGTCGGACCTAATTCACAGACAGTGTACTCTGGCCCACGATCGCTGACCAGTACCTGCTCAGCCTCTGGCGGAGTCCAAGGCCTCACAGGCCCATGCCTTGTGCGTGCAGGCGTCGAAGACGGTATGGGGGAACTCTGGGGTATCGTGTTTTGAATGGGATGGAGGCACGGCTAGGATGGGACCATTACTGGCGGTAGTCGCGGGCTTGTTCGGGTTCATCTTCCTGTACTTCCTCGGTGGGATCCGGATCGTCAAGCAGTGGGAGCGCGGCGTCGTGCTGCGATTCGGCCGGTTCGCATCGTTGTACGACCCCGGCCTGCGGTTCATCCTGCCCGGGATCGACAAGCTGCTCCCGGTGGACCTCCGCATCGTGGCTCTGGATGTGCCCAAGCAGGAGGCCATCACCTACGACAACGTGCCCGTCCGGGTCGATGCCGTGGTGTTCTTCCGAGTCGTGGAGCCCGTCGACGCGGTGCTGCGGATCCGGAACTACTATCAGGCGACATCCCAGATCAGCCAGACCACCCTTCGGAGCGTGGTCGGCAAGCACCAGCTCGATCAGCTACTGTCGGAGCGCGAGCAGGTAAATGCCGCCCTCCAGGAGATCATCGACGAGGAGACGGATTCCTGGGGCGTGGAGGTCATGACCGTCGAGGTCAAGGACGTATCCCTGCCCGAGAGCATGCAGCGAGCCATCGCCCGTCAGGCCGAGGCCGAGCGGGAGAAGCGGGCCAAGATCATCCACGCCGATGGTGAGCGGGCCGCCGCCGAGAACCTGGCCGAGGCCTCGCGCATCATCTCCGAGAACGATGTCGCCATTCAGCTCCGGTTCCTGCAGACCCTCACCGAGGTGGCGGCGGAGCAGAACTCGACCACCATCTTCCCCGTGCCCATCGACATCCTGAAGGCCTTCATGGATGCCGCGCCGGGCACGCCGCGAACACCGCGGGAGGATCCCAAGTCGGTGGAGTGACAGCAAACTCGCGTTCGCAGAAAACCGCAGAATCGAGGCCTCGGCACTAGACGCCGGGGCCCGATTCTGTCAGGATGGCAGTGGAGTGACTGGTGACTGGTGCGAGGCCCGCCGCCCAATCGGCCTCGCCGGACGGCTCGGCAAGAACCCGCGGCTTTCCGTGTGTGAGCGGCAGGATGTGCCCAATATGGATCGCTTGTCCGTCGTTGATAGCGGCGTCGGAGTGACAGTTCCCCTCCCCGCCCGAGTGTCGCGACATAGCGCTCTCGGCAGGGGTGGCGCGAAGTCCAAGAGCGTGGCTGGCCTGGTGGTGCACCTCTCCACCGGGGAGGCGCGGCTGCTTGCCGCGGAGCCTTTTGCGCCGCGCGCCCTGGTGTGCGTCGAGCTAGCCAAACCCCACCGACCCAAAAGCGACGTGTGCCGCCGGGTGACCCTGGTCGGCCGGGTCATCCAATGCGAGAAGCTCGGCCGCCGAGATAGCGAGACCAGTGCCGAGCTCCCCGGCCAGATCCGCCCCGCCGCTAGCCTGCTCATCGAGGTGCTCTCTACCGACGAGTGCCTGCAGGGCTGGCTGAGCGACCTGCAGGACTCCCAAGGACGCGCCAAGGAGGCGCCCTCGGCGCGCGCCGTATAGCCGGATCCCGACGCGCGCCAACGGGCTTCCCTCAGGCTCCACCTACGGCAGTGTTCCCTGTACCCGCTTCCACGAGGTCCGGTCGGCGGGCTCCGGGCGGTCCTGCATCTGCGCCGGCGGGCTCTCCTCCATGAGCCTCAGGCATTCCGCCACGGCTGCCTCAAGCTGGGGATCGCCACCCGCGATCACCTCGGCGGGCGTCTGCTCCACCTCGATGTCCGGCGCCACGCCGATGTTCTCCACATCCCACTCGCCCTGGGCGTTGAAGAAGGCGAAGGACGGCGCCGTGATCATCCCGCCATCGATGAGAGTGGGATACCCGCTGATGCCCACCAAACCGCCCCAGGTCCGGGTGCCGACCAGGGGACCGATCTCCATGGCCCGGAACATGAAGGGCAGCATGTCGCCCCCGGAGCCCGCGAAGCGGTTGATGAGCATGACCTTCGGCCCGAGAACCGCTGCATTCGGGGACATGCTGGGCGGCCCATCGCGGCCCACGAAGTACCCGCGGACCTCGCGGGCAAGGATGTCGACCATATGGTCGGCGATGTGCCCGCCGCCGTTGTGGCGCTCGTCGATGATCACGCCGTCTCGGTCCTGCTGGGCGAAGTAGTATCGGTTGAAGGCGTCGTATCCGCCGCGGCCCGTGTTAGGCACCCATACGTAGCCCACCCTGCCATTGGATAGCTGCTCCACCTTGCGCCGGTTGTCCTCAACCCATGCTCTGTTCCGGAGCCCGACCTCGGTGCCGAAGCCAACGGGCACCACCGTCTCGGTCCAGGTGTCGGTGCCTTCGGGGTCCTTGCTCAGCACCAGCCGCACCTGACGTCCCACGGTGTTCTCGAAGGGTTTGTAGAGATTGTCGGAGTCACGCAGCTCCTGGCCCTCGACGGCGATGATGTAGTCGCCCTCGGAGACCTCGACCCCCGGTGCCGCGAGAGGGCCTCTCAGGGACGGGTTCCAGCTCGCACCGGTGTAGATCCGCTCGATGCGGTACCGCCCGCCGTCGGAGGCGATGTCGGCCCCCAACACCCCGACAGTGACCGATGGGGCGCGCTCATAGTAGTCACCACCGCCTTGGTAGGCGTGACCGACCACAAGCTCGCCCTGGAGGAGCTGGAGTATATAGGTGAGATCGCCACGATGGGCCACATGGTCGACGAAGGGCCGGTACTTCTCGTACATCGCCGGCCAGTCGTTGCCGTGCATCTCGGGGTCGTAGAAGAACTCGCGCAGGATCCGCCATGCTTCGGCGTACATCTGAACCCACTCGGCCTTGGGGTCGATGCGCATGACCATGCTGCCCGTGTCCAGCCTGCCATCCCCGGCGCTGACACGCCCCTTGGCGCCGGCGATCCCCCACGTGCTACCCGAGCGATAGAGCAGCTTGCTGCCATCGGCGGAGACCACCACGGTGCCGGTTCCCTCGATCACGGTGGACGAGGAGTCGTCGGCGACCTCGTAGCGGTGGACAGCGCCGTCGGCGTAGTAGAGGAACTCATCCTCCGAGGGGCCCGGGGACACCCAAGACACGTCATCGGACCCGGGGAGGTCGACGGGAAGGATGCGCTGGTCGATGCCCTCGGTGTCTACGTCGATGGCATCCTCGTCCTCTTCCGCCTGGAACTCCTCCGTCGTCTCCTCGGCTCCCTCCTCCGCCGGCTCTTCGGGCTCGTCGGCTGGCGTATCCTCGGCCGTCTCCTCCTGAGCCTGATCGTCCTCGGCGGGCTCCTCGGCCTCCTCGGGCTCCTCCACCTCTTCCTCGTCGCTCTCAGGCAGCCAGGGCGACTCCAGCTCGTCGCTCAGCAGAACCAGATACGGCTGCCAACTGATCTCCTTCTCGTACGTGCTCATGTCCATGCCGCTGTTGGCGTGCATGCCGAAATCGGTGCTGGCCACGAAGTACAGGTACTTCCCGCCTCGGTCGAAGGCAGGCGACCGGGCGGCCGCGAGGCCATCGGTGACCACTGTTTTGGCTCCATCGTCCACGCTGTAGAGCGAGATGGTGGACATGCCGTTGGCGGCGTACTCGCTGTAGGCGATCCACTTGGAGTCGGGCGACCACACTCCACCGCCCGCGAAGCCTCGCTCGGCGGTGTGAACCACCTCGTTGTCGCCCGATTCCACATCCAGCATCCAGAGCCGGTTGTGGCAGTCGGTGTAGAGCAGCATCTCGGAGTCCGGCGACCACACCGGATCGCCGTAGAAGGAGGGCTCGGACAGGTTGATGCGGCGAGGCTCTTCCAGGCCCGTCTGCTCACCGATCTTGAGGTGGTACTCGCCGCCCTCATCGGAGAACCACGCGATCATGCTGCCATCGGGCGACCAGGCGGGCGAGCGATCGTGGACGCCGGTGGTCTCCGTTAGGTTCCGCCAGTCGCCCTCATCGGCGGGGACGGTGAAGATGTCGCCGCGGGCCTCGAACACGGCACGGACGCCCGTGGGGGAGATGTCCGCCGAGCGGATCATGGCGTCGGCGTCCTCCCAGCGAGGGCGCGTGTCCGCCCGGTCGACGCGCACATTGATCTCCAGTTGGCGGGTCTCGTTCGTGGCTACATCGTAGATATGAACGTACCCGGCCTGCTCGAAGGCGATGGCCCCATCGGTGGCACTGACGGTCTTGATATCGAACCCGGCGAAGCTCGTGAGCTGCTCCACGTCGCCGTCCTGGGTGTAACGGAACAGGTTCATGGTGCCCGCCCGGTCGGAGAGGAAGTACACGTCGTCACCGAGCCAGAGGGGGTCGATGTCATTGCTGTTATCCCGAGGGATCATCTCCACAGAATAGTCATCCATATCGATGATCCATACGAAGGACGTTCGGCCGCCTCGGTACATCCGCCAGGAGCTGATGGCGTCGGAGAAGGGGCAATACGCCATCCGGTCGCGGTGGGGTGAGAAGGACCCATTGTAGGCCCGCATCATCGGTAGAGGCTCCGGCACCCGGGAGCTTGGATGGATGACCCAGAGGCGCGTGGCCGGATAGGGATCGGCTCCGTCGCGAGCCGATGCGAACAAGATGCGACCATCGGGCGTCCAACCCCGCACCGAGTCGCCCGAGGGGTGGTAGGTGAGCCGCTCGGGTTGCCCGCCCTCGACGGGGACGATGTATACATCGGTATTGCCGTCGTACTGTCCGGAGAAAGCCACCCACTGGCCGTCGGGAGATACGCGCGGCGCATACTCAATCCCGTCGGCGCTGGTGAGCCTGCGGGCGTCGCCCCCATCGCGCGAGGCGATCCATACGTCGCCGGCGTAGACGAAGGCAACGGAATCGGGTCCGATCCCGGGGTCGCTCAGTAAGCGGGTGCCCTGGGCGAAGGCGCTCCAGCCCAGGAAGACGTGGGCTAAGGCCACGAACACGAAGAGACGACTTCGAACCATGTTTCCAGTCCTTTCGATGCGGCCACGCTCCGGTGCGAGCGGCTAGGCGCGAGCCATCGAGGAGGTTACGTTCGAGAGGCTATACTGTTGACGATCGGGATGCCGCCTTCGACTCGGCAGGTCGAGAGCGCGACAATAGAGGATACGACAACATGCAGTGCGGTGCCTTCCGGAGGTGGATGATGTTGCGGTTGCTCGCGGCTTGGGGGCTCGCTTTCGCCTGGGCCATGGCGGGGGCGGTCTACGCTCAAGAGCCGGATGGCGAGGCCCACCCCACCGAGGCCGCCGCTCAACCTCCGGCAGGCGAAACAACCGGGGCCGCAGACTCCGGGCCAGAGCCAGCAGAGCAGGCCCAGGGCCAAGACGGCACCGAGACAGAGCCGACCGAAGATACAGAGCAGCCGGAAGACACCGGAGCCACACCCGCCGATGCCGCGCCGGATGCCGTCGGAGCCGAGGCGTCGCTCTCCGATGGGCGCGAGGGCGACGCCGATGCGGTCCTCGAGGATTCTGAGACCCCCGCCCCCGAGCAGACCCCGTCTCGCGATCCCATGGATCCAAGCCCGCCGCCGCGCCAGCCCGATCGGCTTGAGCGTACCCTCGAGCGGTTCGCCGAAGAGGCCGACCAGCCGGACACCATCCGGGGACCCCAAAGGGAATCCCTGGAAGAGGTCCTGCTTCGTGAGGCCCGTCTAGGCGTGGCCAGCTCAAGCACTGAGCTCGCCGAGGCCGAGTTACGCCTGAGGAACCTGCGCCAGGAGGCCGACCAGCTCAACCGGGTGACCGCCCGCTTCCCCGTCCGGGTCGCGCGCGGCGAAGTTAGCTTGCCCGAGGCCACCGACGAAGTCACCCGGTTGGCCCAGGAGCAAGCGCGCTACGATGCCCTGTACGATGAGCTGGCCAATGGCCGACGCGCCGCGCGGGCCCGTGCCGACGAGTACCAGCAGCTCGCCAAACGCGTCAGTGATCAGCTCGGATCCCGCCTGGCCGACCCTACCGTGCGGAGTGCCCTCGCGAAGGTCCAGGAGCGCGCCGACATCGCCGCAGAGCTGGCGGACGTGCTCCGGCAGAGCGTGTCCCTAGCCGCGGCGAACGCCGAGGCCGCCGCTGAAGCCATTGGCGCCATCCAGCAGGTCATCTCCACCGCGCCACAGCGACGGCTTCTCTACCGCTCCGAGCAGCGACCGTACCGCGCCCATCTGGGCGCGGCCTGGCAGACGCTCAGAGACCTAACGCCCGCGGCCTTCGGACGGCCGCCCCAGCCTAGCTACGCCTTGCCGTATTGGGTGCCGCGGCTCCTGGCCCTTGGCGCCATCGCCGCCTTGGTCGATGTGCTACTGGGATGGCTGGCCCACCGGCTGGTACGGCGCCGGCGCGCGACTCACCGTGGCGAAGGACGTCCCGAGCTCTTCGAGGAGCTGCTGGGGCTCCTGGCGCGGCGAAGCCTGGTGGTACTCGCCGTGTGGGGAGTCGCCAACCTGCTTGGCATGCAAGGAGAGCCCACGCGAGCGCTGACCCTTGCCGCCGCTCTGTGGCTCGGCGTACTCAGCCTGCGCGACCTGATGCAGCGCCACGCCATACCCGTTGATTCTCGCGACGCGGCCCTGCGCCGCCGAACCCGGCGGTGGCTGCTAGCCGTCGGCTCCGTCGTGGCCGCGGGGCTGCCCCTTGTTCTGGCCCTTCGATGGGTCGACTACCCTCATGGGTCGGTGATCGCCCTGATCGAGGCGCTCGGGGGCTCGGCCCTCGCCACCATGGTCGCTATATGGCTCTGGCGGCCGGGCTCACTGACGGCGCTGGACGGCTGGTCGCTGCCCCACTGGGAGAGGATCAGGAGACACGCGCCCACCATCCGTTTCGTCCTGGTCACGGCCTGCCTCGCTATGGCGACCGCCCACTGGCTGGGTTGGATGAACCTGGCCAGGTACGCCGCCACCGGCGTGGCTCTGTCGGCGCTCATCATGTTGCTCGCGGCCACCGTGGATGAGTCCATCCGCGAAGGCGCGGGCATCGGCCAGCGGCCCTCCCCCACCCCACGACGTCCCCTAGTGTCGGGCCTGCTGACCGCGTGCTGGATCCTCGCCGTCGTCGCCGTGGCTTGGGCCTGGGGGCTACGCGTTCATCACGTGGACCGGGCCCTCGACTGGCTGGCCTCGCCCGTGTTGTCCGTGCAGGGCGTGCGCGTCTCGGTCTTCAGCCTGCTGCGAGGCCTGGCAGTGGCGGCGGTGATCATCACCGTGGGGCGACTGCTTCGGGGTTGGATCGAGCGGCTCTCCTTCGGCGGACGGGTGAGTGAGGGCTCCCGCTTTGCCGCGGCGACTCTGACCTACTACCTGCTGATCGCTGCCGGCCTACTGGGCGGCGTATTGGCGGCGGGCCTCGGGCGCAGCGTGCTGACCGTCTTCGCGGGAGTCGCGGGTGTGGCCATAGGGTTCGGCAGTCAGGACATCGCGCGGAACTTCATCAGTGGGCTGATCATCCTTCTCGATCGCTCGATCAACGTGGGCGACTACGTGAGTATCGGCGGCACCGAGGGGACCATTGTGGAGATCAACATCCGGTGCACCACCTTGCGCACGCCGGATAACCGCCGGGTCATCGTGCCCAACAGCAGCCTGGTTGCCCAGCAGATGGTCAGCGCCACCCAGCTCGACCGGAGGGTCCGCCTGACGCTGGAGCTACAGGTATCCCCCGATGCGAACGCCGACGAGGTGACGGAGGTCCTCAGTCTCGCGGCCCGGGCCCACTCGGGAGCCCTGCCCACGCCCGAGCCAGAGGTCTGGATGTCCAGGCTATCGGCGGAGGCCTTGGTGTTCCAGCTCCAGTTCTGGACCGATCGTGTGGAGGCGCAGGAGGAGGTGCGGAACCAGCTTCTGACGGCCATTTGGCGAGAGCTGAAGGCTAGGGAGATAGGCCTTGTGTGAGGGGCGATGCTCTTGCGCTGCCGGTGCTGGTGGGGCTATACTTCGGTGTGCGAATGCGGGGCGTAGCGCAGCCTGGTTAGCGCGACTGCTTTGGGAGCAGTAGGTCGTTGGTTCGAATCCAATCGCCCCGACCAGGAGCGGAAGTAGCTCAGTTGGTAGAGCGTCAGCCTTCCAAGCTGAGGGTCGCGGGTTCGACTCCCGTCTTCCGCTCCAACTCTTTCTTCTCCTCATCCGGGCGACGCTCGCTCGCCCTTGGGCCGGCCCGTAGCTCAGTGGATAGAGCGACTGCCTTCTAAGCAGTGGGTCGGAGGTTCGAATCCTCCCGGGCCGGCCAGACTCTAAGCTAAGGAAGGCGCCGAATCGGCGCAAAGCCCCGTGGCAAGCGGCTTTGCCCACCGCCAGCCACCTTCAGGATGACCTTGCCGCCGGTTCCTTTTGAGCTTTGGAAGGAGCCGGAAATGAAGAAAAGACCCACTGCCTCCCACGGGAAGTCAGCCACTTCCTCGACTCCTGCTCTGCGTCTCCTGCATGGCGAAGATAGCTCGCACCGGAGTCCCAAAGACGCAAGCCTAGCCGTGCCGCGGGTGGCAGCCGTGTGGCTCCAAGACGGGCGAGCACAAGGGTGGAGCGAGGCCACCGTGCAAGACCGCAAACGGGCGATGCAGC
>WJIW01000453.1 GCA_014730065.1 Armatimonadia bacterium
GCGGCCTTGGCCAAGGCCGAGCCGGCCCGGCGCCAGGAGCGCGAGCCCGAGGAGCATGAGACCCAGAGGCCGAGGACCTGATGCCATGAGCGACGCCCTGGCCTACGACATCCAGAACAGTGCCGTCTTGATGGTCGTGCTCACCTTCCTCGGCCTGTACCCCGTGGTATCGGCGGGGCTCTGGGTCGTCACGGCGGTCCTGTACCGCGTCCGCCGGGAGACGCCTGAGGACTATGAGGATGTCCCCGAGGCCGATGGCTCCCACCCCGAGGACTTGCCCTTCATCTCCATCATCATCCCCGCGTACTGCGAGGAGAAGGTCATCGGACGGGCGATCCGTGGGTGCCTGCGTATGGACTATCCCAACAAGGAGATCATCGTCGTCGACGACGGCAGCACCGACGCGACCGCCGCCGAGGTCGTGCCCTACATGGACTCGGGTCAGGTCTGCCTCCTCCGCAAGCGCGAGAACGAGGGCAAGGCCATGGCCACCAACGACGCCATCGCCATCGCCAACGGCGAGCTGGTCCTGGTCATGGACGCCGACGCGTACCCCGATCGCGACCTGCTGCGCTACATGGTCCGGCACTTCCGCTGGCCTCGGGTCGCCGCCGTTACCGGGAACCCGAGGGTCGCGAACCGGGTGTCGGTCCTGTCCAAGATCCAGGCCCTGGAGTTCTCCTCGACCGTAAGCCTGATGCGGCGGGCCCAGCGGGTGTGGGGCCGGATCATGACCATCTCGGGCATCGTGGGGCTGTTCCGGAAGGACGCTCTCATCGACGCCGGGCTGTACAGTCCCGACATGGCCACCGAGGACATCGACATGACCTGGAAGCTCCAGAAGCGCTGGTACGATGTGCGCTACGAGCCCCGGGCCATCGTCTGGATGCAGGTGCCCGCCGGTCTGAGGTCCCTCTATGCCCAGCGCAGCCGGTGGGCTCGGGGGCTGGGCCAAGTGCTGCGGCGCCATGCCGACGTGTTCACCGATTGGCGTTGGCGGCGGATGTACCCCGTGTTCCTCGAGGCCACCCTGTCCATCATCTGGGCCGCCCTGTACGCCGTCTTGTCCCTGGCGTACGTGGTGACCTACTACATCGATCCCCCACCCGTTGGCGCCAACCCCTTGCCCCTCCTCTGGGGCGTGCTCCTGGCGACCGTATCACTCTTGCAGCTCGGGGCGGGCGTTCTGATGGACCGACGCTATGACCCCGGCATGGTCCGTCTTTACATCCTGGCGCCACTGTATCCACTGATCTACTGGCTCTTCCTAACGGTGACCACCTTCGTGAACACCCCGCGGGGACTGTTGGGTCGCAAGGACACCGTCAGCCTCTGGAACATCGAGCGAGAGGGGTAAGCGGGGCCCGAGGCTCACTCCACGGTGGGCCCCAGCCGCCACTCGCCGGCGTCGTACAGCAGTTCGTGGATCCGTACCCGCTCGTCGGGCGTCGCGTTGGGCGCGTGGAAGCTGGTGTACAGCTTCCCGTCGAAGCCCTCGAAGACGCAGTTGTGGCCGCCGTCGCCCCGGATGATGGGCTCGTCGCTATGCTCATAGGGCCCGAGGAGTGAGTCGGCCGTGGCGACGCCCACGCAATACGCGCCCGATCGGTCGCCCGTATCCTGGTCGAAGCTCGACCAGAACAGATGGTAACGCCCGTCGCGCACGACCATCATCGGCCCGTCGATCACCTCGTCGGACCAGCTCGAATCCCTTCCCCGGAAGAGCATGTGTCTCTCGCCCTCCAGCGCGGTGTAGTCGTCATTGATCCGCTGGATCCACATCTCGCCGATCTCGCACTGGACCCACTCGTGGACGTAGATGAGATACTCCTGGCCGTCCACATCGGTGAACAGATGGCCGTCCAGGCACTCCCATTCCAAGGGAGTCAGCGGCCGGTCGGACAGGTTGCGGTAGGGCCCGAGGGGCGTTTCGGCAACGGCCACGCCCGTGCCGCGTCGGGTGTCGTCGGAGTTACCGGAGTAGAAGATGTAGAACCGCCCGCCCCGCTCGACCACCTCGGGCGCCCAGAACTGGTAGGCCGCCCAAGTCGGCGGCTCATCCATCTTCAGCACCTGCCCCTGGGGCGTCCATTCGCGCAGGTCGGTCGAAGTGAACATGGCGAACCCGCCGCCTTCCATGCCCCAGGCGTCGCCCGTGGTGCCGATCAGATAGTACGTGCCCTGGTAGGGCATGACCCAGGGATCGCGCATGTGGATGTCTTGGGTGAGCACGGTCGCGGCCCCCTCGGCCTGAGCGATGAGTGCAGCGGCGCAGAGAACGTAAGCAGCCATCGTCACGCTTCGCCTCCTAGTCTCCGGCATCCCTTCGAGCGAGGCGCACCAGCTCCTCGCCCAGCACGTCCATGGCATCGACCACGGGCACCGGGCTGAGATCGATCAGCTCCTCCTTGATGAGGCTAATCTCCGTGCATGCCAGCCACAGCGCACTGGCGCCGCGGTCGATCAGGCGCTGTCCCGCCTCCCACATCAGGCGGACGATAGTCTGGTCCTTGTTGCTCCCCTTGAGACCCACCAGGCCCCGATCCAGGTCGCCGTAGATGGCCCGCATGACCAGACCCTCCAGCTCTTCCTCGGTGGGCATGATCGCCTCCAGGTGCTCCTCGGCACAACAGGACTGGTACAGCCCCACCCGGGTCAGTCCGGTGGTGCAGAGCACACCCACCCGGTCGCCCAGAAGCCGGTCGTGGCTGCGGGCCATGGCCCGGATCATATGCACGACAGGCACGTCGATCCGCCGGCTCAGCTCCTCATGCCAGGCGTGGGCGGTGTTGCACGGAATGCAGACCAGCTCCGCGCCGGCATCCACTAGAACTTGGAGCGAGCGGACCAGCTCATCCAGGGGTGAGGGCCCGCCGTGGAGCAGGTTCTCAGTGCGATCGGGAACGCAGGGGTTCGTGTAGAGCAGGCATGGGATCTGCTCGGAATCGGTGCGGGCACCGCTGAGGTAGATCAGCCGCCGGGCGAGCTCTACGCCCGCCTCGGCGCCCATGCCCCCCAGGATGCCCACGGTCTTCCAGGTTTCGGACTGACTCATCTCTCGTCTCCTGTCAATGCCGCCCGAGCGCGAAGCACGCGAGCGACCATCTCCTCCGCCGGCAGGGCCGGCACCCGGCGTCCCTTGCGGTCCACGGCCTCGCTTGATGCGAAGAGGGCGTGGACGATGGCTGCCTCCGTCGCCTCGACGGTGGCGGCGAGCAGGGGCGACAGGTCGCGATCGCGCACCGACCCCTCGCGCCGCCGGGCGAAGGCGATGGTGAAGTCGCCGCTACCGTGGCTCGCCGTGGCCCCGACCCGCGCCAGGCCGAGCGCGCAGCGCTTGGCCAGCCGGCCGAGCTGGCGCGATTCGACCGGTGCGTCGGTGGCTAGGATCATCATAATGGACCCCGCCGCGCCCTCCTCGGGGGCCGCGGCTGAGGGCTGTCCCACGGGGAAGCCACAGATCCGTAGGTCCTCACGCCGCCCCGTATTCGCGAGCACGAGCACGCCCACGGTGTAGCCTTCCCCATCCACCGCCCCCATTCGGGAGGCCGTGCCGATTCCCGCCTTGTAGCCCCATGCTCGGGTGCCCGCCCCAGCGCCCACATCCCCCTCGATCACTTGGCTGGATGCGCTCGCGAGGGCTTCGTCCACGTGGTCATCGGTGATCGGGAAGGCGGCTATGTCGCTCATGGCTCCATCGTTGCACTCCCCGACCACGGGGTTGACCGACCAGATGGCCGGGTCCCTTCGGACCGTCAGCTCGGCGAGGCGGCGGGCGACCGTCCACACACCGAGGGTGTTGGTGAGGGCGATGGGTGTCTCGATCTCGCCCACCTCCACGAGCTGAGGGAGCCCCACCGACTTTCCGTGGCCGTTCAGCACATCGCACGCCGCCACGGGCCGCTCAGCCCAGGGGTCGGGGCACGGCTCCAGGATGGTCACCCCGGTGCGCAGGTGCCGCTCGGGGTCGATGAGCGTGCAGTGCCCGACACGTACGCCATCCACGTCGGTGATGGCGTCCCGAGGGCCAGCCTCGAGACGCCCGATACGGAGGCCCAGCTCGATGGGTCGCAGTGGGGTCACTTCCCGCGAGCCCGAGCGCGGCTCGGGCGATGGTTGGGCCGCCGCTAGAGGCTGGCCAGGAAGGCCACAGCGGCCTCGATGTCGGCTCGAGGATTATCGCCTACCTCGCGCTCGATGGTGTAGTAGCCGTCATAGCCGCGCGCCGTTAGGGCCGCCACGTACTCCCGCCACGGCACCTGCCCCGTGCCCAGGGGCACCTCTTCGGCTCGGCCGTCGGGATGGCGCACGCCGTCCTTGGCATGGGTATGGACCACTAGATCGCCCAGATGCTCCAGGCCAGCCACGGGATCGAAGCCCATCATCACCAAGTTGGCGGGATCGTAGTTGATCCGGATGGACTGGGTCTCCAGCGAGTCGATGAACTTGCGGAGCAGGGCGGGCTCGTCCAGCCCCGTCTCGCACGCGAACACGCAGCCGACCTCATCGCCATGCTGGCCGATACGCTCCAGCACCTCGGCGACGGCGGTCCATGCGGGCTCTCGGGGGGACTCACCGATGGCGCCGATGTGGGCGGTCACGATGCGGGGCCCCAGGTCGACCGCCAGATCCATGATCCGGGTCGTGGTGTCCACGTACTCCTCGATGCGGCTGGCCTCGGTGTATCCGCCCATCTCGGAGCACAGGGCGGTGATCTCCAGCCCCTTCTCGGCGACGCGGTCCCTAAAGGCGGCGCGTCGCTCGGCGCTCATGGCGTCGGGGTGGAGGTCGCCGGACACGGCGTACATCTGGAAGCCCGATGCACCCACCTCTACGGCGAGATCCAGCGACTCGGGGACCGGCTCCCGGAAGGACTCGAGCATGACGCCCGTCTTGAGCTTGGCCACGTGGCTCATCCTCTCCTCGATGCCCGCACCGGCGGGCAAGCCTGCATTATACTCCTGGCTTCCGGTGGGCGGCGATGAACTCCTCGGCCAGACGCTCGATCTCCTCGTGCAGCTCCAGCGCCTCGATCCATGAGCCCGGGATCGCTTGCTCGCCATGCCAAGCGCCCAGGATGTGCCCCGTGATGGCCCCCGTGCTGTCGCTATCGCCCGAGTGGTTGGCGGCCAGGCGCAGACCGTCGGGCAGGTCCTCGGACGCCAGGGCAGCACACACCGAGATGGCCAGGGCTTCCTCACCGACCCAGCCACCGCCGAGCCGCTCCAGATCCTCGCACGCGGGCCGCCCGTTACCGGCCATGCGGACCCCCGCATCGAGTGCCGCCAGGGTCTCCTCGTGGGAGGGCCACCGGACCAGCTCGGAGCTGGCGGCGGCCATGGCGGCGGGCAAGTCGGCCCCCTCCATGATCTCGGCGATCATCAGCGCCAGTGCTCCCGCGCTCAGGTAGCCCGATGGATGCCCATGGGTCAGGGCAGCGGATTCGGCACCGATGCGGAAGGCGTCGGCGCCCCGGAATGCCAGGCCCACCGGCGCGACCCTCATCACGCCTCCGCACCCCTTGCTATCGTTGAGCGGCTCCTCCATGGTGCCCGTTCGCCCGCTCTCCAGGCCACGGAGACAGGTGTTTCCGGGCGCGCGCTGCTGATTCAGCTCTGGCAGCGAGTGGAGCCAGCCCACGTCCTGGGCGGCCCCGAATCTGGGGTGGGACGACGTGTGTCCTTGGGTGCGCAGCCACCGGAGGTAGGCATCATGAATCATCGAGGGCGCGTGACAGATGCCCCTCTCCCGGCCACGCCGAGCGGCCTCGATCAGGCCCTCGACGGTGAAGAGGCTCATCTGGGTGTCGTCGGTGATCCGGCCCTGGGAGGGCACGATGTCGCCGATGCCCGCCTCGCCATAGCGCGCCCGGATCTCGGGCAGCTTCAGGAACTCGACGGGCGCCCCCAGCGCATCGCCGCAGGCGCCGGCCAGGAGGCAGCCGCGGATGCGAGCTTCGCACGTGGGCACCACCGCCATGTAGGCCCCCTACTCCCGACTCAGTGCGCTCAGGTCCGCGATCCGGGTGATGGCCAGATGGGCCCGGTACAGGAGCGCCAACCGGTTGGCCTTCACCTTCGGGTCATCGGCCATGACCATGACCTCATCGAAGAACCCGTCCACCGCCGGTGCCTCCTCGGCCAAGTTCCGAAGGGCCACAGTGGCGTGGGTCTCGACGGCCTCGGCCCGGTCCTCCAGGGCGGCCCGGCCGATCTCCCGGTCGAAGACATCGGCGGCGGTCTCCATCCGCGCGACGCTCACCTGGAGCCGGGCTTCCGACTCGCCTCCGAAGAGGGCGGAGTCCACCTCGGTGGAGTCGCTCTCTCGCTTCTCCACGATGTTCGCCGGCCGGGTGGCGGCGCGCCAGGCGGCGTCAAGGGTCTCGGGCTCGTCGGCATCGAGCCGCTGGATGGCCCGGGCGACGGCGAGGCTCTGGCCCAGCCGCGCCCAGCTCACGCCGAGTACCGCCTCGCGCAGGTGCAGGTCGACGCCCTCCTGCTCCAGAACCGCCTCGGCCCGCTGCCGGAGCATCTCCGAGAGCTGCGACTCGGCGGCGTCGTCGTCGGAGGCGTACTGGGCCAGAGCCTTGGCAGCCAGGTCCATGGCATCCAGGGGGAGCGCCTTACGCATCACCATGGCGGCCACGCCCTGGAGTCTCCGGCGCACCCCATGGGGGTCGGCGGTGCCCGTCGGCGCCTCGCCAAGGGAGAGCACGCCCGCCACGGTGTCCAGCTTGTCGGCGATGGACAGCGCGGTTCCGGGTAGCGTGGAAGGCAGGGCGTCGTCGGCCGAAGCCGGACGGTAGTGCTCGCCGATGGCCTGGGCGACGCCTTCGGGCTCGCCGCCATGGGCCGCGTAGACGCCACCGAGGACCCCTTGAAGGCTGGTGAACTCGATCACCAGGCTGGTGGTCAGGTCCGCCTTGCAGAGGTTCGCGGCGCGGCGGGCCTGGTCGCGCAGGTCCACGCCGAGGTCGAGAGCATCGGCCACCTGGTCGGTGAGGGCGATGACCCGCTCCGTCTTCTCCGCCAGGTTGCCCAGGCCGTGAATGAAGACCACCCGCTCCAGGTCCTTCGTCCGATCCCACAGGTCCCGCTCCAGATCGTTGCGGAAGAAGAACACGGCATCGCGCAGCCGGCCGTGGACGACGATCTGGTTCCCCTTGATCACTTCGTCGATGTGATCGCTCCCGCCGTTGCGGACGGCCACGAAGCAGGGCAGGAGCTTGCCGTCGGCGTTGGATACAGGGAAGTACTTCTGGTGCTTGCGCATCACCGTGGTTGGGACGACCTCGGGCAGGTCCAGGAACTCCTCGGAGAAGCGGCCGGTGAAGGCCGTCGGCCACTCCACGAGATGCAGGTTCTCCTCCAGCACCTCGTCCAGGTGCATCGGCTCGCCGCCGGCGTCGCGCGCCGCAGCGAGGACCTGCTTGCGGATCTCCTCCCGGCGCTCGTCGTGGTCGACCATAACGAACTGGGACCGCATGATGTCCAGATACTCCGATGCCGAGGGGATGTCGACGCGGTCGGCCCCCAGGAACCGGTGTCCGCGGGACGTGCGACCGCTCTCGATGTCCTCGATGGCCAGGCAGACGATGTCCCCATCGAGCAGCGCCACGATCCACCGAATGGGCCGGCCGTACCGGACCTTTCGGTGAGCCCATCGCATGGTCTTGGGGAAGCTGGGGCAGAGGATCACCCGGGGCAGCACCTCGGCGAGCACCTCGCTCGCCGAGCGGCCGGGCTCGTCTACCACGACCGTGGCCCGCACGCCCTTGTCCGTCTCCTCGAAGGTGATCTGATCCAGCTCCACGCCCTGGGCCTTCGCGAAGCCCTCCAGGGCCTTGGTGGGGTTGCCGTCAGCATCGAAGCACGCCTGCTTGGGTGGGCCCTGCACATCGACCCGGCGGTCGGGCTGCTTCTCGGCCAGGCCCTCGACCAGGAGCACCAGGCGGCGCGGCGTGCCCGTGGCCCGGATGGACTCGAACCCAAGGCGCCACGAAGCGAGCACCGCGGCCAGTTCCGTCCGAAGCTGCTCCAGCGCCGGAGGCACGAAGCGCGAGGGCAGCTCTTCCGTTCCGATCTCCAGCAGGAAGGTGCGGGTCGTCATCACGCCTCGCCTCCCTTCCCGAGGGCGGCAAGTAGCGGCCAGCCCGCCTCCTCACGCTGCTCGAGCCACGTGCGAGCCACTCGGCTGGCCAACTTCCTGACTCGCCCGATGAGCGCCGTACGCTCGCTAACGGACACGGCGCCCCGAGCGTCGAGGAGGTTGAATGTGTGGCTGCATTTCAGCACCAGCTCGTAAGCCGCCAAGGGGAGCCCGGCCTCGATGCACCGCGCGGCTTCCCCCTCGAAGTCGTCGAAATGGCGGTAAAGCATATCGATATCGGCCACCTCGAACCCGTAGGCGGAGATCTGGTACTCCTCGACCTGCCTCACCGCGCCGTAGGGGATGACGGCGGACCAGTCGATGTCCTTGTAGTGGTCCACGTCCTGCATGTACATGACGAGCCGCTCGGGCCCGTAGGTGATCTCAGCGCAGACGGGATCGACCTCCACGCCGCCGACTTGCTGGAAGTAGGTGAACTGGGTGATCTCCATGCCGTCCATCCAGACCTCCCAGCCCACGCCACCGGCGCCCAGGGAGGGGTTCTCCCAGTCGTCCTCCACAAACCGAATATCGTGCTCGATCGGGTCGAAGCCCAGGGCGGCCAGGGATTCGATGTAGATCTCCTGGACGTTGTCGGGCGATGGCTTGAGGATGACCTGGTACTGGAAGTACCGCGCCAAGCGGTACGGGTTCTCGCCGTACCGGGCGTCGGCGGGCCGGCGCGAGGGCTGGACGTAGGCTACATTGTAGGGCTCTGGCCCCAAGGCCCGGATGAAGGTAGCGGGTGCCATGGTACCCGCTCCCATCTCCAGATCGTAGGGCTGCTCGACGACACAGCCCCGGTCGCCCCAGAAGCTATGGAGCGTCATGAGCGTCTCCTGGAAAGTCATGGAAGAATCCCCTCGCGGCTTGGGCCGGCAGGCGGCCCCGACGGTACGGACGACAGCGCCGCGCAGAGATCGCGCGGCGCCGCTCATGATAACACGCTGGTTAGGCCGGGAGCCGACCTAGAGCGCTGGATGCTCTCCGTTGGTGATCAGCGCTGGCGGGCCCGCCAGTCGGCGGTCGCCGTTACGGCCCCGGGTCTCGTTGATGATGATGACCTTGGCCAGCTTGCGACGGATCCGGGTGAGGGCATTGTCGATGGACTTGACCTTGCAGCCCAGGCGCTCGGCGACCTCACTGTAGGACATGCCATCGAGGTAGGCTCGGAAGACTCGCCACTCGAAGGGCGAGAGCCGCTGGCGGATGGACTGCTTGAGCCAGGAGGCCGACTCGTTGTCGGTCCACTGATCCTCGGGATCCTTGTTTCGGGTGCAGGGAAGCAGATCTGAGAGGCATTTCTCGGGCGAGTCGTCGTAGACGCACGCATCGAGGGATAGGGATGAGTTCAGGGGTAGCTGGCGCTGCCGGGTGGCCGCCTTGATGGCGGTGATGAGCTCACGCTGAACGCACATCTGGGCGAAGCAACGGAAGCTGACCTCTCGGTCGCAGCGGAAGTCCATGACCGCTTCCCATAGGCCGAGCATGCCGACCTGGTGCAGATCCTCCTTCTCGGCGCCGAGAAGGAAATACGACTTCAGCTTGGCTCGAACAAGTCCGGAGTACTTGTGTAGCAGATACTCGGTGGCCTCCTCATCTCCGGTCTGGGCAAGCTGCACTACCTCGTTATCCGTCATGTCGAGGAAACGCAGTTTTCGCGTCGCCGCGGCATCTCGGAAGAACTCGGAGGCATTGACCATATGAACATCTCCCCTACCTGGTTCGGTGCACCATAGGCCGGGCTAGTCCTCGCCCGCGGTAAGGTGTGCTTGATCGCCGGGGTCGACGATGCGCCCACTAACCGAGGAAACCCATCCTACAGCGGTCCATCTAGGGAGCGGGCCGCGCCCTTAGGCCCGGCCCGCTCCTTGTTTCAGCTAACTCGGTGTCTCGCCCAATCCCGCCATGAAGTCTTGGAAGCTATGCCACCAGTTGTAGTAGTAGAACCCTCCGGCAAGCGTAGAATCCAGGATCCACTCGGGAGTGGGCTCGCCTAGTCTGGCGCCGTCGCCCGCCCAGTAGATGACATAGGCGATGACGCACGCCAGGGCGAAACCGAATATGACCCCAAGCAAGGGGTCGTAAGCCTCGATGGTAAAGGCGGTGAGATTGTAGATATAGAAGCTGGCGACCAGGAGACCCGCAAAGATAACGAAGAACACGGCGAGGGGACCGCCCATGCCCTCCATCTTAGCCGCCACACCACGAGCGATTCCCGCGGCTACAAGCCCGGCAACCAAGTCGAGCGCGCTCTGCAGGAAACCACGTCGGCTCTGGACCGTGGCCAAGATCAGCCACAACCCGATAACCACGAAGTCGATAGGGGCCATCCAAAACCTCCGGAAGCCTATCTGACCGGCCGCTGGCGACGCTCCGAGGCGGTATCCACCGGTACCTCTGACCAACGGTAGCCGGTAGTATACAAGGGTCCCCGGTAGGGATCAAGGGCCAATTGGCACGCGCGTCGTTCGGTGGCTAGCGTTACCCAATGAGCCCAATACCCAGAGGCGTTCCCCTAATGCTACATTCCACACCCGAACAGGACCGGACCTTCGGCGGGCGCAAAACAGCGCCGATTCTTGCTCCTACTCCGCCAGCGCTGCCGCGTACGCAACGACGCTGGAGTCATCGCCCGAGACTTGACCCGAGTGACCGTACCGCAGAACCTCGCATTGCCGGAGCCCCAGCTCCCGGCTGGCCATCAGGCCTGCCACCGTCGGCGCCCAGCCGCACATACTGATGCCCTCGCTGCGAACAGCCTCTGCGAGCCCTTCCGGGTCCATCGCTTCCAGGGCGCGTAGGGCCGGCGCATCCCGCTGTTCGGCCTGGGCAGCGCTCTCGAAGTGGGTCATGTCCGTCGAGGCCACGATGAGGCCGGCCTCGGGCAGGACCGACGCCACGGCTCCGGCGACCGACGCCAGGGCGTCGGTGCCGCTGGAGGAGATCATGATGGGCACGATGGGAATCTCGGCACCATAGAGGTCCTGTAGGAAGGGGACTTGTACCTCCAGGGAGTGCTCCATGCGCCCACCAGCCCGGTCGTCCTTCAGGCTGGGGCATTCCCTCTGGATGGCTCTGGCCACCTCGGTGTGCATGGGGGCGTCGCCGAGGGGCGTACGCCACGCACCCTCGGTCTCGATAGTGTCCTGGCGGGTTATGCCCCGGTGGTTGGGCCCCAGGATGACGGCCACCTCGGGCCGGCCGCGCGTGGCCAGCTCGGAGTACGCCCAGGCCGCTATGGGGCCGGAGTAGACGTAGCCCGCGTGGGGTGCAACCACCAGGCGAGGATGGTCGAGGGGTTGCTCGGCGGCCTTTGGCCGCTCCCCCGGGCCGAGGGGGGAGGTATAGCAGCTCTCGATCTCCCGCTTCAAGGCCGGCGCCGTGGCCGGGTAGAACTGTCCCGCCACGGCGGGTTCTCGTACGGAGGCCATTCCTGGCCACCTGCCCTTCTTGTCCCTGCTGCCACCACACCCTTCCCCGTTGCCGCCCTGCGGCCTGCAAGACTGATACCCGGCGACAGGTGCGCGGCGGCGTTGGGCCGAAGCACGAGGCCCAGGATCGATCCATGATCCGATGATGGGCGGACGTTGTCGTGTGGCTGACCATCAACCAGACTGACCCCACAGGAGCCAGCCCTGCTTCGCCGGTCGAGCGGGCCAACGATGCGGGCGCCCTAGGCGGCCGGCGTGCCGCCTTCCGCATCGAGAGCCACCTGGACGACTCGGAGGAGGTACTCAGGGAAGGGCCCGCCGCCCTCATCCGCCAGGCCCCCCCGCCGGGGCCGACGCTAGCCGATCGGATTCTCCGCCCCCTCACCGGTGGCCACCCGGCCGTCCGCGGACGCCTGTACCTGACCCAATGGCGGTTCGTATTCGCCCGCCAGGAGGTCGGGCCCCATTCCCCGCCCATTTTCGCCTCCCTGGCCGATGTGGCCCAGGTGAGCGTGGAGTCCGTAGGCTTGGGACGGGCGCTCAAACTCGTGCTCCATAACGGCCGCCAGCACCGCTTCACCTGCCGCGCCCCCGGAGCCTGGGCCGCGGCCATCGCGGCGGTGAGCGGCCTGGATTGAGTCGGGGGCTGCGCGGCTCTGCACCATTCCACCGCGGTCATAGTCAAAAGCCCTTGATATTCCCGACCCTCAGTGCCACAATTTCCTGGCAGGTCATCAACCACAAAGGAGAGCCCAATCATGTCACGAGCCACCTGGCTAGCTCCGCTGGCCGCCTTCCTCATAGTGCCTGGCTCGCAGGCCCAGCCCACGGAGAGCGAGACGGCGCTGACCGAGGCCGTGGAGAAGGTCGTCGACTGGAGCGAGGATGGGCTGGCGACGGTCCTACACGAGCGGGCCATTGCCATCGACCCCATGCAGGGCGTCACGCATCACGATGAGATCGTGCAAGCGGCCGCCATGGCCCCGGCCGGCATGACCCCCGGCATCGGCGACGCCCAGGTTCGGGTCTTCGACAACCGGGGCCTGTTCGTGCTCGAGCAGACGGGCCCGCATGTGGAGCAAGCCAAGATCTCCATGCATACCGCCGGTCTGGCGTACCACACGGAGGAGCGTGGCTGGGAGATCGTCTCCTTCGGCAACCTGGTTCAGCCGCAGGAGGGGTCCATGGTTCCGCCGGAGTTCCTCGAGATGCACGAGGCGGGGAAAGCGGCTCTCCCCGATGCTCTGGCGACGATCGACCGCAGCATGACGGAGTCCAACCCCGAGATCATGCGGGACATCACCCGGGAGGACGCGGTGCTGATCGGCATCAACCCCCCCGAGGGCGGGTGGACGCTGCTTACCCGCGACGAGGCCGTCGAGATCGGCAAGGAGTACCACCCCGAGGGCGTGACCTTCGAGCTGATCGAGGACGAGGCAGACCTGGAGCTGGTCGGGGTGCAGGTGGCGCTGTCGGTGCGCACGTACAAGGCCATCGGCGCCACCCAGGAGCTGAAGGTCCATCTGGTAAGTCTGCTCTGGTGGAACCCCGAGGATAGGGCTTGGGAGATCGCCTCAGCGGCCAACGCCGTCCTTCCCCTCGGAGCAGAGTAGGGCGGGTAGCGGTAGCTGGGCGCCCAGCACGGCGCCCAGCACATCACTGAATGGGCACGATCTCGGTGGCCACAATCTTCCACTCGCCCTTGGGGTGGAGCTTGCCGTTGCGGAGCTTCTGCCAGCGTTGGAAGATATTGTGGGTTGGCCCCTCCTCGCCGGCCTCTCGGCGAGCCTTGGCGCCCGTTGTGCCCGCGACCATCTCGCCCTGGAGCTGCAGGAGGACGTCGACCTCCACGTCGTCCTCGGGCCCCCTGGTCTCGTTGACCCGCTTGTCCTCCACCTCCACGGTATAGAAGCTCGGGAACTCGTTCCGTCCACCGCCCAGGATGGTCTCCTGGTACTCGGGCACCTTGTAGTCGTCGCGGGCGGCGACGGTGGCGATGAACTTCTTGGCATGGCGCTCGGGCTTGTCCAGCTCCTCTGTCAGCCATATGAGTCCGAAGATGCCGCCTATAGTGAGAAGCAAGGCGATGATGCTCCAGGTAATCCTCTGGGTGACCAGGCGTCGCTGATTCTCTCGGCGCACCTGCTCCTGAAGCCTGCGCTTGCGGTCATCCATCAATGCTCACCTCGCGGTTGAAAACAGTCGGCCTGCCAGCCCCTGCCATTTCGCTTGATCGACGCCGGCTCCTGCGTGAGGGCCGGGGGTCCGATGTCGTCGGTTTGCCACGGCCCCAGTATCCCGGATAAACTGCACGCTGCCATGTTACAGGAATCAGGCTCCCTGCAGACGACCTTGGCCGGGCCCGTGGAGATTGCGGGCAATGGACTCCATTCCGCCGTCTCCGCGCGCCTACGCATCGAGCCGGCGGAGGGCGACTCCGGGATCGTCTTCCACCCCCCGGCGGGACCCATTCCCGCGCGGCTGGAGCACGTCTCCGAGGCCACGCGGTGCACCGCGATCAGCCGGGGCGAGGCGCGCGTGGAGACCATCGAGCACATTATGGCCGGTCTGTACGGTCTGGGCGTGACCAATGCGACCATCAAGCTCGAGGGGGGGATCGAGGCCCCCTGCCTGGATGGGAGCGCGCTGCCCGTGGTCCGGGCGATCCAGGAGGTGGGGGTTCGGGCCATTCCCGGCACTCAGCGGCGGGCGGTGGAGGTCCGGCGCCCCCTCTGTGTCGAACAAGACGGCTCCATTGGCATGGTGCTGCCCAGCCCGACGTTCCGGGCGACGGTCCTCGTGGACTTCCCCCATCCCGTCGGACGCGAGATCGTGGACGTGGTGGACGTCGCCGAGGCTTTCGTGGACCGGGTAGCCCCGGCGAGGACCCCGGGCTTCGTGCGGGAGTGGGACATGCTGAAGAGCATGGGCTTGGCCTTGGGAGCGACAGCGGACAATGTGCTGCCGATCTTCGATGATGAGTACGGGGCCGATCTCAGGGTACCCAACGAGGTCGGTACCCATAAGGTCGTGGACCTCATCGGCGACCTGGCGCTGGTGGGCGCGGATCTGCGCGCCCATGTCATTACCCAGCGGGGCGGGCACGCCCTGAACCACGCCATCGGCCGGGCAGTCCTGGAGGCGGCGGGCGAAGACTAGACGAGGCGGTAGAGCGAGAATGGCAGCGGATTCGCAAGTCAACATTCAGGGGATCATGGGGCTGCTCCCCCATCGGTATCCCTTCCTTCTGGTCGATCGGGTGGAGGAGCTGGAGCCGGGCAAGCGCGGGGTGGGGATCAAGTGCGTCACCGCCACCGAGCCCCATCTGGCGGGACATTTCCCCGGCCGGCCGCTAATGCCGGGGGTCCTCATACTGGAGCATCAAGCTCAGGTTGGCGGCTGCGTGCTGCTGGCCATGCCCTCGGACGACGATAGCCTCGCCCTCCTCGCGGGGGTGGACAAAGCGCGGTTCAAGCGGCAAGTTGTCCCTGGCGACGTGCTTCGTACCGAGTCCAAGCTGGTCAAGCAGAAGGGCTCGGTCGGATGGGTAGAGAGTGTTACGACCGTTGACGGCGAACTGGTATGTCAGAGTCTGATGCTCTTCGCGCTGGAGCGTAAGGATGAGCGAGAAGCCTGATGAGGATCCATCCCTCGGCCATTGTCGATCCCACTGCGGAGATCCACTCCCAGGCCACTGTGGGACCCTACTGCATCGTGGAGGGGGGCGTGCGACTCGGGCAGGGCGTGGTGCTTCAGAGCCATGTGGTCGTCTACCGGGGAACGAGTCTCGGCGAAGGGACCTACGTCTCCCCCAATGCCGTGCTCGGTGGCGCTCCCCAGTCCCTGGACTTCGATCCCGCGATCAACTCCGGCGTTCAGGTCGGGCCACGCTGCATGATCCGGGAGAGCGTGACGATCCACCGGGCCGTCCATGAGGGGGACAACACCCGCATCGGCGAGGGCTCGATGCTGATGGCCAACAGCCACGTCGGTCACGACTGCACCGTGGGCAATGGCGTCATCATCACTAGTTACGCGGGCATCTCGGGCCACTGCATCATCGGCGACTACGCCGTTATCGGCGGCTTCGTCGGCGTACACCAGAAGGTCCGCATCGGCACCATGGCAATGATCGCCGGCTGGTCTCGGGTGAGCATGGACTGTCCCCCGTACATGATCTCCGCCGGCGTGCCCTGCCAGCCCCACAGCCTGAACCTTGTCGCCCTCAAGCGGCGCGGCGTGTCCGCCGAATCCCGCAGCGCTCTCAAGAGCGCCCATCGCATACTGTACCGCTCGGAGAAGAACACCAGCCACGCCCTCGAGCGGATCCGCCAGGAGGTGCCCCAGACGCCCGAGGTAGAGCATCTCCTTGCCTTCATCGGAGAGATCGCCGATGGCGCCATGGGGCGCGGACTCGGGCGATGATCCCTGGCGAGGGCGAGTCGCCGGGCGCCGCTGGGCGTCCACGCGTCTTCGTGTCGGCGGGCGATCCCTCGGGCGATGTCCACGGAGCCCTTGTGGCCCAGGCGGTGAAGGCCAAGCAGCCCGGTGCGTGGTTCTACGGGCTCTGCGGGCCGGCGATGAGACGCGCCGGCGTGGCCCAGATGGCCGATTCGGGCGGATTCTCAGCCATAGGCGTCGCCTCGGCCCTACCCAAGATCCCCAAGCTGTACGCTCTCTTTGCCTCCCTCAAGCGCCATCTTCGCGCCAATCCGCCCGACCTAGTGCTGCTCATCGACTTCCCCGCCTTCAATATGCGGCTCCTGGATTACGTCCACGCCCTGGGATTGCCAGTCCTCTACTACTTCCCCCCTGCCTCGTGGCGCCGGAAGCCCTCCCGCCCCGCGGAGCGGGTGGCGCGAATGGCGACCCGGGTGGCCACGCCCTTCGAGTGGTCGGCGAGGGTGATCGGGGAGCTGGGTGGGTCGGCGGAGTGGGTTGGCCACCCTGTGCTGGACCGCTATGCCGACCGACCTTCGGAGGCCCGGGCGCGAGGCCTGCTGTCCGTGCCGCTGACCGCCGACCCCGTGGCGATCCTGCCCGGAAGCAGGCCCCAGGAGATCCGCTATATCCTCCCCCTACTGCTGGCCGCGCTGGAGAAGGCATCGGAGACGGTGCCCGACGTCATGCCCCTCGTCTCCTGCGGGCCCCATGCCGACCGAGACCTTCTGGAGCGAGCCGTGGCCAGCGTGGCTCCCGGGGCGGTCATCACCGAGGATACGGTCAGCCTCCTCAGCGCCAGTCGGGCGGCACTCACCAAGAGCGGCACCATCACCCTCGATGCCGCTGCTTGCGGCGTCCCCATGGTCGCCACGTACGCGGGATCGTGGCTCGACCGCCTCCAGTACCATCTCTTCGCCAAGGGGCGGATCAAGTTCATCGCCGCCCCCAACATCCTGCTGGACCGGGAGGTCGTCCCCGAGCGGTTCGCCCGTAACGGCACCCCCGAGCACCTGGCCGAGGCCATCGCTCCGCTGGTCCGGGACGGGGAGGCCAGGGACCGGCAGCGGGCCGAGCTGGCCGAGGCTGTGAAGCTCCTGGGAAGCACCGGCGCCACGGATCGAGTCGCCGACATGGTGCTCGACATGACGGCGTAGTTGCCGCTCAGACACAGATTCCTTCCTTTCAGGTATCCCTTGCCAGTTTGGGGCTCAGACCCGCCTACACTCCATGGAAGGTGGTTCGGCAGTGAGGACGGCCCATCGGCCAAGAGTTGCGCCGCCGTCCGCACAGGGGTGTGATCCGGGGTCAGGATCGGGTTAGCATCGAAAGGGGACTATCGTGAGTGATTCTGCGGCCGCAACTGGTGAAACGCGCATCAGATTCCTCCATTCTCTGCGAACGAGACTCGTCATCTGGTTCCTCGCCGTCTCCGTCATCCCGCTGATCTTAGTAGGCGTCATCTCCTACACCCGTGCTCGATCGGCTCTGGAGGACGAGGCCCGCAACAAGCTCCTGGCGGTCAGGGACAACAAGGCAAGCCAGATCACGAACTACGTGGGCTTCCTCGCCGGACAGGTCCGCACCCTGTCCGAGGACGTGATGGTCGTCGAGGCCATGAAGGAGTTCAAGACGGCCTTCCACGGCCTCGAAGAAGACCTGGAGCCGACTCCCGAGCAGCTCGAGGACTGGCGCGCGAAGACTCGCCAGTACTATGAGGGCGAGTTCATGCCCAAGTACCGCAACGATGCGGGGCAGGAAGTCAGCCTGGACGCCATCTGGCCCGAGGGCACCGATACCCACATCGCCCAGTACCTGTACATCGCCAGCAATCCCAACCCGCTGGGCAGCAAGGAGGAGCTAGACGCGGCATCGGACGGCAGCGCTTACAGCCAGCTCCATGGTAAGTACCACCCCGTCATCCGCGACTACCTCCGCACCTTCGGCTACTACGACATCTTCCTCGTAGACTCCGACACGGGACACCTCGTGTACACGGTCTTCAAGGAGCTGGACTACACCACCAGCCTGCTTACCGGCCCCTACAAGGACACCAACTTCGCCCGGGCCTTCCGGCGGGCGGCCGAGGCCGATGATCCGGACTTCGTGGCCCTGGAGGACTTCGAGCCGTACGGCCCATCCTATGAGGCGGCGGCCTCCTTCATCGCGTCACCGATCTACGATGGCGATGAGAAGGTCGGCGTGCTGATCTTCCAGATGCCCGTGGATGAGATCAACTCCATCATGATGGCCTCGGCGGGGCTGGGTGAGTCAGGTGAGACCTTCCTCTTCGGGCCCGACAAGCGTATGCGCTCCCATTCCCGCCACGTCGCCGATGGTGAGCCCACCACCATGCTCAACCAGGAGGTCGACAATGCCAGCGTGACCTCCGCCTTGGAGGGCGGCTCGGACATCACCGTCGTCGATGGCTGGAGGGGCAACGAGGTATTCAGTGCCTACACACCGCTGCCACCTGTGGGTGATGATGGGGAGGCGATGGACCTGCCCGTGCTGGCCAGCTTGGGCTGGGGCCTGGTGGCCGAGGAATCGACCGAGGAAGCCATGGCCGCGGCCAACGGCATGCTGGGGCTGATGATCGCCCTCCTCGGACTGGGCGCCATCGCCGTGGGTAGCATCGCCTTCCTGGTTGCCAGCGCCATCTCCAAGCCCATCATGCGACTCAGCCGGGCGGCTTCCCAGGTGGCCGAGGGCGACGTTACCCAGGAGATCGATGTGTACTCCAAGGACGAGGTCGGCGTGCTGGCTGGCGCCTTCCGCGACTTGATCGGCTACCTCAAGGGCATCGCCCAGGGGGCCCAGCGCATCGCCCAGGGCGACCTGACCGTCGAGGTCACGCCCCAGTCCGATAAGGACGCCCTGGGCCTGGCCTTCCAGCGTATGGTCGAGAACCTGCGCGCCCTAGTAGGGCAGCTCGCCGATACGGCCGCTGAGCTTCAGGCCTCCTCCGAGGGGCTGTCGCGAGCCATCGGAGAGGTGTCCACGGGGGCCGAGGCCCAGGCTACTTCAGCGGCCCAGGCCTCGGAGGTGGTCGGGCAGATGTCCATGGTCATCGACGGGGTGGCCAAGGGGGCCGAGGAGCAAGCGGGCGCGGTGTCCGAGACGGTGCGCACCACCTCGGACATCACCTCCATCATCGACGCGATGGCGGACAAGGCTCACCTCGGGGCCGAAGGGGCCAAGGAGACCGCCGGCGTGGCGCGTGACGGAGCATCCCGAGTCATGGCTACGGTCGAGGGGATGCGCGGGATCAAGAGCACCGTGGACGTGTCGGTGGACAAGACCCATGAGATGGGCCGGCACTCGGAGCAGATCAGCGCCATCATCGAGACCATCGATGACATCGCCGCCCAGACCAACCTGCTGGCGCTCAACGCCGCCATCGAGGCGGCCCGGGCGGGCGAGCATGGCAAGGGCTTCGCCGTCGTCGCCGACGAGGTCCGGAAGCTGGCCGAGCGGACGAGTGTGGCCACGTCGGAGATTGGCGAGCTGATCGGCGGCATCCAGGCCACGGTCAAGGAGGCCGTGGAGGCCATGACCGAGGGGGCCGATGAGGTCGAGCGCGGCATGTCCCTCGCCCAGGAATCGGGCGACGCCCTCACGGCCATCCTTCAGGCCGTCGAGTCCGTGTCCGAGCAGGTGGGCGGAATCACCGAGGCGGTGGAGCAGGTCAAGGGCTCGTCCGATGGACTGGTCCACGCCATGGATCAGGTGTCTGACGTGGTCGAGAGAAACAGCTCGGCGACCCAGCAGATGAGTACGGGCTCGGCCGAGATGACCGAGTCGGTGAGCCAGATCGCCGCCATGAACCAGCAGGTCGCGGCCCAGGTCCAGCAGGTGACGGGCTCGGCCGATGACCTGGCCCGAATGGCCGAAGCCCTCAGGGACGTGGTCGGCCAGTTCCAGATCGATGGCGACTCGAACGCGGCGCCGGGCGGCAATGGCCACACTGCTTCGGCGTGGGCTGAGGAGCAGCCCGAGGAGCGGCCTGAGGAGCAGCCCGTGGCGAGCGGGTCGAGCCTGAACTAGGCCAACCGCCCCCTCTTCGCGCCGTACACACTAAGGCGGATGGGCCTCGGTCCATCCGCCTTAGTCATCTCCGTCCGGCCGCTGCCGGGTACTTGCCAGGCTCTACGCGCGCGCCTTGGTGATCTTGCCGCAGCAGTTGCGGAGCATCTTCTTGCGGCCACCCACGAAGGTCATAGTGACGCTGACGGGCTTGCCGCAGTAGCGGCAGAGCTTCGCGCGCGACTTGGCTTCCTGGCGAGCGCCTACATTCGTCTTGCTCTTGCCCATTGGTATCCGCCTCCTGGTACAAGAATCAGGGCGAAGGCAAGGCATTGGGGCTCGCCGTCGCCGGGGTTAAGTCAAGCTCACACCAAGCGAACAGGATACCTCATTAGGCATGGCAAGGCAATGACTGATTCCCGATCTCCCCGCCCATGCCACGGCGAACCCGCGGCAGGTTCCGTGGGGCGGCGGGGAGAACCCCGCCCACCAAC
>WJIW01000454.1 GCA_014730065.1 Armatimonadia bacterium
CCGATGGGCGGACCAATGGCAGGCGGCATGGGTAGCATGATGGGCGGTCCGATGGGCGGGCCCATGATGGGTGGATCGGCCGGAGGGCCGGGCCCTGGCATGCCGATGATGCCCGGGGGCGCGAACTAGCGAAGGATGGCACCCCGCAGTTGGCGCTGTCGGTCCGCAGCGGAGAGTATGCACATGCCCTGGCCCTCGCGGCGAGGGCATGTGCACTTGGATGGGAGCCACGCATGAAGAGCTTCGAGGGGCATCTGGACGCACGCGGGCTGCGGGTGGGTGTCGTTCTGTCCCGGTTCAACAGCTTCGTCACCACCAAGCTGCTAGATGGCGCCCGCGACGCTCTCGTGCGCCATGGAGCCAGCGAGGACGACCTGGCCGTGGCCTGGGTGCCGGGCGCGTTTGAGGTGCCTCTGGTGGCCAAGAAGATGGCCGAAGGTGGGCAGTACGACGCCGTGGTGTGCCTCGGTGCGGTCATCCGAGGTGACACGCCACACTTCGACTACGTAGCGGGCGAATCCGCCAAGGGCATCGCGCAGGTCGCACTGGATACCGGCGTTCCGGTTGTTTACGGCATCGTCACCACCGAGCCCCTGGAGCAGGCCATCGAGCGCGCGGGTACCCGCATGGGCAACAAGGGCGCCGAGGCGGCTATGACGGCCATTGAGATGGCGCGGCTCCTTGCGTCCATGAGCCAGGAAGGCTAGAGCCGGAGGGAGCCCCACACGGCATGTCGGATCAACCACGAGGGAAGATGGCGGCCACCATCGTGGTGGCCTTGATCGCGGGCGCGCTCGCTGGAGCCGCGGGCGGGGCGGCGGTGGGCATCGCCGTTGGGCGCGATGATGTGCCGCCGGCACCGTTGGCCGACGGGGATGATCGGGAGCCGGTGACCGCGACGTCCACGAGCCTCACGATCGAAGGCGGCGATTCCGAGGCGATCAAAGCCGCCATCGAGAAGGCCGATCCGGCCGTGGTGAACGTAACCACAGTGGAGACCGTGCGGAACCGCTGGGGCGAGCTGCTGGATGTGCCGGTCGGCCAGGGAACAGGCTTCGTCATGGACGCGGAGCGCGGACTCATCCTCACCAACGAGCACGTGGTGGGCAACGCCCCGAACCCCGTCGTCACCATGGTGCAGCCCGACGGCTCGACCGTCGAGATGAACGCCCAGACCTTGGCGGCCAGCCCCGCCGACGATATCGCGGTGCTACAGGTCGAGGCGAACAACCTCCCGGACCTGGAGTTTGGCGATCCATCCTCGCTGGAGGTGGGCGACTGGATCATCGCCATCGGCAGTCCCTTCGGGCTGGATCACACAGCCACCGTAGGCGTTGTGTCCGCCCTCGGTCGCCGGTTCAAGGTCCCCGATGACCGACAGGCGATGCCCGTGGAGCGCATCTACGACGACATGATCCAGACCGACGCGGCCATCAACTCCGGAAACTCGGGCGGGCCGCTGATCAACCTGGCGGGAGATGTGGTGGGGATGAACACCCTCATCACGAGTCCGTCAGGGGCATCGGCAGGGGTCGGGTTCGCCATTTCCGCCAGCAAACTCCGCGTGGTGGTGGAGAGCCTTCTCGGCGAAGCGGTCGTGGGGTTCAGGTGGAAGATCGTCGATCCGCGGTGGCTCGAGGGCGCCGAAGCACCGGAAGGGCATTACGTCCAGATACGGGATGTGGCCCCCAGGGCCCCCGCCGCCGCAGCGGGGCTTCGTGAGGATGATCTCATCCTGTCCATCGGGGGTACCGACATCCGGGAGCCTGCGGACATCCGGGCGGCGCTCCAGGACGCGGAGCCCGGCGATACGCTGGAGATGGACGTGTTCCGGTACGCTCCCGGCGATGGTGGACGGCGGCAGACGCTGGACGTGACCGTGGTCAGCCGCGGGGACCTGTAGCGTGGGAAAAGGGGGGCCGGTCATGGGCTTAAGCAAGAGCGGCAAGGCGGCGGTGGCCGCCGTGATCGTGGTGGCGCTGCTGGGCGGCGGCGGAGCCGCTGCATGGTTCCTGGTGGTATACCCCAGCCAGGTTCGCGAAGCGATCACCGCCCGATACCAGGAGCTAGATTCGGCCGTGACGAGCAAGGACCTGGACGGGGTGGATGAGGTCACGCGCGAGCTGGGCATAGTGGACAAGATCCGCGGGTTCCCGATGGCTGACCAACTGCTCGACGCCGCGACGCTAACGCTGACTACCGAAGTGGAGTCCATCGAGGTCAAAGGGGATACCGCAGAGGCCACCGTCAATCGGCACCTATCGGTCTCCGTGCAGGTGCCGCTCCTGAGCCTCGATCTGGATCGCGAGTGGGCGGGCGTGGACACGGACACATGGAAGCGGATCGATGGAGAATGGCAGTTGACGGAGTCTAGCGGTCAGGCTCTCGGTGCGTTCATGGACTGGCGGCTGTAGCTGCTGGCACCGTGACCCAGATTGGGCTGGACCAGGCGCGCTCGCCGTTGCCCTGCACCACGCGCAGGTAGTAGAAGTGCTCCCCCGCTGCTGGCCGATCGGCCAGGCTCACCTGCACGGTGCCTGTGCCGCTGCGGTCGGTCCGAAGCACCTCGTTGTCGCGGATCAGATGCACAGAGACGTCATCGCCCCGGCTGACGACTACGTAGTCGACGCGTACGGGTCCGTCGGCATGCACCTCGGCACAGAGCCCTTGGTCCTGGATCCGGAAGTCGATGTAGACCCTGTCGAGGCTGGTAGCATACGTCCGCCCCTCCCAGAGCGCCTGCCAGACGGCCTCTCTAGTTAACTCCGTTGCCCGGAATGCCACCAAGCCGCCGGGGTACCGGCCCCATTGGCTGTGGCCCGGATGGGAGTCGTGATTGTCGCTGGAGGCGATCACGCCGAAGCGATGCCCTGCGGCCAGCCCAGCCTGGAGGAACTTCTCTGGGTCCTTCGCGCCCACTAGCGGTCGCGGGTTGCCCAGGTACTCGGAGGTCCCATGGGAGGAGTACACCTCCACGAACCGGGAGAAGCGCGGGTCCATGACCTGGAAGGGATAGCGGTCGTCGCCTCGGGGGTATGTGAAGTGATGTGGTCCGGCGGCGACGAGAGGTGAGCCGCCCCAGTTGTACTGCCTCAGCACCGTGGCATTGAAAGCGTCGTGGCTGCCCGGCCAGCCCTGGATATGGTCGGCATCATCGCTGCGGAAGTAGAGGTTGCGGTGGTCGGGGCCTGCGCCGGCCTCCTGGGCCAGAAGCGTTACGTACCGCCCCGGCTCGTGGAAGGCACGCACCGCATCTGTCGTACCCGGCCAGTCAAAGTGGCCGTGGTCGGTGAGGGCGCAGACGTCCAGGAACGCCACGTCGCGCCCGAAGGCGAAGTACTCCTCCATGGTCCGAGCCAGCCCGTCGGACACGGCGGTGTGGCCGTGGATATCGCCCCAGTAGGTCTTCAGACGCGGCATCTGCGCGTGAACCATGGCTGGACTGCAGCGCCCAATGAGGGGGCCCGCGTCCAAGCGGAGGCGAAGCGGCCCCGGAACGAGGGGCGTGATGGTGGCGCTGCCGATCCCGCCGGAGATCGGTATGCCGCGCTCCAGAGGCCTGCCCGCCGGGCTTAGGATCCGGGCGGTGCCCTCGTGGTCGGCGCAGAGGTTGTGGTGCCGATCCTCTACGCGGAAGCGCACCAAGGCTGGCTCGCCGACCTGGAGATCGGACGCCAGAACGCCGGACAGGTGATGTGGCTCGCCCGCCACGACCTCCACGATGGGTGACCGCTCGATCCCGGCGAGGATCCCGTCTCCATCGGCATCGGTCATGACGCGGAACTCGTGCTCACGGATGGCGTACACCGGTGGCTTGACCCCAACGCCGCCGCCCCCGAAGTCGAACACAACTGTATCGCCAGGGGCGAGTGCCCGGTCGATCTCGGCCACGAGGCACTGATGGAAGATGAAGTCGCCGAGCTGGTGGTCCCGGGGATCGGCGAACCGGGCCCGGTCGAGCCATCCGTGCCAGGCCAGTGGCAGGCCCCGACCGCCCGCCCGCGCGGAGACGTGTCCCGGCTCTCCGGGCCGGTCAACCTGGATGTCGGGCCAGGTCGCGGCATGGTGGATGCCCACGGAGACGGCTCCGCCCTCGGCGATACCCCCCTCGCCGATGGTCACCTCGATGTGAAAGGCCACGGGCTCCCCGGCTACCATCTCCTGGGGACCGGTCAGCACGGCGGTGGCATCGCCGTCGGCCGCCAGAACGGGGGCGGGGCCCACGAGCGCACCGAGAAACGGTACCAGAAGCCCAAGCCTGAGCATGTCCATGCCTCCAATGGGCCGTCGCCTTCAGCGCGGGGCTTCGAAGGGCCTCCCGCGAGCCCGCCCGAACCTCCCCGAAGCGACGCAAGCCACGGGAAGTGATCCATTGAGCCACGACCTGCCTCATGCCAGAACCTGCGATTGTCCGCCCAGCCACATCAACTGCCTGACGGCAGCGGAGTGGCTTCAGCGGCAGACGGGGGTCTGGCGGTTCGCCTATGAGAAGCGGGATGTGCGGAAGAAGGCCGTGCACCCGGCGACCTACCCCCTCGCCCTGGCCCGGCAGTGTATCGAGCTGCTGACCCACCGGGGTGAGCTGGTGGTGGATCCCTTCGTCGGGAGCGGCACCACCCTCGTCGCCGCGAGGGATTCGGGTAGGAGCGCATTGGGGGCAGATCTCAAGCCCGAGTACGTGGCGCTGGCCGAGGCCCGCCTCGCCGAGGAGCCTCATGCCGAGGGGACCGTGCAGAGGGCGTCCAGGCTTGATGCGAGGGACCTGCCCGAGGAGATGGAGCCAAGCACCGCGGCCCTGATCCTCACCTCTCCGCCGTACGCGAACTGCCTGAATCGGGAGCGACGGAACAAGTCCCGCCGGTCCGAGGACCGGGTGAACGACCAGTACGGCCAGGTGGAGCAGTACTCCCAGGATCCCGCCGACCTGGGCACCCTTGGCTACGAGGACTACTGCCTGGCCATGGAGGACATCTTCAGGGACCTGCGCCGATGCCTCCGGCCAGGCGGGCATTGTGTCGTAAACGTGCCCGACATATGGTGGAACGATGAGCGGATACCTCTGCACGTGGGCGTCATCGAAGCCCTGACCGAGGCGGGCTACGAGTTTCGGAACACCATCATCTGGGACAAGACCAACATCGTGAACCGTATGGGCATCTTCGGCTGGCCGTCGAACTACATCACCGCAGGCGTTACCTTCGAGTACCTGCTGCATTTCAGGCTCCGCGAGCGCCGAGATAGCGGCGGCGACGGCAGCGAGGCCTCGCCTCCGAAAACCTGAGGCCAGCTCGTGCGTATCCACAGGTAGGAGGAGGCGACTGCCGTGGACGAGGACAAACCCAGCATCGCCGAGCGTCTGCTCCGAGGGCGCCGGCGAGCCGAGAGCGATCTGGACCGTCATGTGCGGTCCATCGAGGCGGACTTCCGCCAGCTCCACCGGCTGGGCCGCGAGACCGACGAGGACCTTAGCAGCCCACCGAGCCTCCGCGACCTGGTGGCGAGGCTCGGACGCCGACGGGGCCGGGCCAAGGAGCAGGGCGACCAAGGGTAAGGCCCTCGCTTGTGACCGGCGACCGCCTTGGAGTATCTTGGGTGCATTGTGTGGGGATCGATGGAAGAGGAATGCCCTTGCTCTTCTGGCGGAAGAAGGACGGCGCGGCGGACGAACCGATGCGACCGGATACGTGGGTCGACTGGACGCTGGAAGTGGCCGCGTATGTGCTGATCGCGGTGTCGCTGGCGTCCCGGAGCTACTCGCCAGAGCTTGCCCATGCCCCCCTCACCCTGGCAGTCGTCCACGTCGCCGTCATCCCGCCCCTTCTGATGCGTGGCCGCACGAATGCGCTGATCCTCAGCCGGATCGCCGTTGCCATCGCTCTGGGAATGCTCATCCACCAGCGCTTACCGATCGAGCTTCAGGCATTGCGCTGGGAGTCTCCTCGCCACGAGGTCCTCACGGTGTCCCTGACGGGCCTGGTGATCGCCGCCATGGCCGCGGCCTTGGCGGGACAGCAGATCCGGTCGCCCGAACCCAGCCCCGAACCCAGCCAGGATCGCCGGTTCCTCGCAGGGGTCACCGCCGTCACGACGGGCCTGGTGCTTCTCTTCATCCTGGCCATGTGGCTGCTCATCAACGGCGTCATGGTCGCGACCACCGAGCCCGAAGGCCGGTTCTATGCCGAGTCCATCGGAGCCGCCTGCATGGTCGCCCAGGTGGGCGTCTTGGTGGTCTACGCCCTCACTGCCAACTCCGTGGGCCGTGTCCGTCGGCTAGCGCTTGTGGCGGGTATCGCCATGGCGGTCAGACACTACCTGCCCCCGTCGGGGGGGCTGTAGGATGGCATCCTCGCGCAGGCCCTTCCAGCGCTTCCTGGAGTACGCGGCCCTGGCCCTCGTCGCGGTCATGCCCACTCAGGTGGGAGTGCCGGTACTGAAGCTGAACCGGGCCGTGGTCACCCTGACGGTGGCGGACATCCTCGTCTGGGTGCTCGCGGGCCTGCTCGTGGCGCGCTGGATCGTCACCGCTCGCCGGGAGAAGCTGCATTGGCCTCCTCTACACGTGTGGCTGATCGCCGCCGTGGCGGGCCTGTCATCGGCCGCGTGGCTCGACCCCGGGCTGGGCAAGACCGAGATCCTGACAACCATCAAGGAGCTGATCCAGTACGTCGGCCTGTTCGTTGCCGCCCCCATGGTCTTCCTCAGCGCACTGGGCGAGAGGGAGGCGCGCCGCAAGGCGCTTTGGGTTTGGGCAGGCGTGACGGTCGTGGTAGTCCTCATCGGCTCCGCCCAGGCCTTCCTGGAGGCCGCGGGGGCTGCGCCGGAATGGCTCAGCGCAACTCGCCACAGGGAGCTGCAGGCCTTGGAGGTCGATCCCCGAAACGTGGTCGGGCTCTTCGGCTCGCGCACGGTGTACGGGGTCTACCTGGCCCTCTCGCTGCCCGTGCTTCTGCCCCTGTCGGTGGAGATCCAGCGGCCGGTCCTGCGGATTCTCCTCAACGTAGTGATCGTGCTCGGCGCAGCGTCCATCACGGCGCCGGGCCCGTTCCTCGCCCTGGCCGTCGGCCTGGTAGTGACCCACGTCCTCATGGCCGACACGGGCATGGGACGGGCCGTGGGCGCTTCCATCGGACTGTCCATCGCTCTGTTCGGCTTGGCCTTCGGTCCCTTCCGGGCGGAGAAACTGGCATGGTCGATGACCGTTCGCGAGGAGATCACCGAGACGGTATGGGTCGACGCCGCCCCGCAGCCCGATGACGATGGCTTCGCTCCGGCCCCGCCCGATGAGGAGCTGGACGCGGCGCCGTACGAGCCCGATGACGATGGCTTCGCTCCGGCCCCGCCCGATGAGGAGCTGGACGCGGCGCCGTACGAGCCCGATGACGACGGCTTCGCGCCGGCGCCGCCCGATGAGGAGCTGGAGGAAGCCCCATTGGGCGGCGAGGCTGACGAGGGCGGTGACTCCGCCGCGCAACCGGAGATTCGCGTGGTCGGCGAGCGTGACGTGCTGGCCCTGCGATACGCCGAGTGGGGCGCCGCACTGGACATGCTGGGCTCCCGGGAGCGACCCGTGGCGGTGATCGGCGCCGGCCCGGGACAGTATCAGGAGAAGATCGGCGGCTACTTCGGTGTACTGCCAAAGAGTGGTAAGCTGGAGCCGGACTTCCAGAACCAGTACCTGGTCATCGCCGTGGACCTGGGTCTGGTGGGGCTTATGGCCTTCGTGCTGCTGATGTGGCGCTCGGGGCGAGTAGCCTGGAGTCGGCTGCCCGTGGCCGATGGAGACCTGCCGGACGTGCTGCCGGCTCTGATCGGCGCCTTGGCGGCACTGGTTGTTGCGAACTTCTTCGGGGGGACACTCGTCCGAGGTACTGGTGTAACTATCTTGTTCATCGTGAGTCTGATAATCCTGTGGGGCTATCCCACCAGGGGGAATGAGAAGAGATGAGATTTCACCCAACGCTAAGGACCTTGGTTCTGATCATGGCGGCGGCCTTCGTGGCGGCGCTGGCGGCGGGCGTGCTCGCCGACTCCAAGCGCATCTCGCTGGAGCCCGAGGAGGGCCTTTTCAAGAAGCCTCTCAAGGCCTTCAAGTCCGACGCATGCTCGGGCGGGAAATGCATCGGGACTGAGGACGAGATCGTGGATAAGGGCAAGGAATGCGGCGGCACCGTCAAAATCGAGTTCGATGTCGCGACCTCGGGCAACTACGTGTTCTGGGGCCGGGCCCGCTGGCCGGACGACTGCGGCGATAGCTTCTACATCCAGATCGATGATGGCGAGAAGCGGGTCTTCGGTGAAGAGGGCACTCCTGAGCAGTGGCGGTGGCGCAAACTCAAGAGCGTGAAGTTCAACCTGAGCAAGGGCGAGCACACGCTGTACATCCATGGCCGCGAGGATGGCGCCTTGCTCGACAAGGTCATCCTGCAGCATGAGAGCGACGGCCGCATCCCCCAGGGTAAGAGCGGCTAGGCACTCAGGCGGAGCCCCACGATAGCAGCCCCGTGGCCGTGATGGCACGGGCGACTACGTACCGTATGTAACCCGCGAGGCCGTCGCGGCGCAGGCCGCGGCGGCCCCAACCCCTCGGAGGCTGGTACCCATGATCGGCATCCCCTTGCGCACCCCACGCGCGCACGCTGCGGGCGTTCCTCTGCTCCTGGCTGCGCTGATGCTCCTCGGCGGCACGGCATGGGCCCAGCAGGAGCCCCCCGCGATCGAGGGCGTGACGTGGATGGAGACCGAGGGGACGCCCGGCCGCTACGACATCATCATGGCCAACCTGGCCGAGGGCTCACTGCCCGAGCGTGTGTACATCCATGCCCGGGACGCCTCCAACTACCTAGCTCTGGATCTCGGCGAGGGGCAGGCTCGACTGGTGCGCGCGCTGGGAGGCGCCGAGGAGTCGGTGGCCGTGGCCACCCTGCCGGAGGGATACGCCGCGGGCCAGGTGGTCATCGAGTGGCGGTTCGATCGTGTCCGCGTCTATGCGGGCCATGAGGTCCTGCTGGAGCACTTCGAGCATGCCCTGGTGTCGGGCTTCACCGGTCATGTGGGCGACATAGGCGGGGCGCAGCTCTGGTTTCAGCCCATCGACCGGGTCATTTTCTCCGATAGCTTCGGACGCCTTGAGGCCAACATGGGCGACTGGACCCCTGAGACGGGCCAGTGGTCGAACATCCAGTCCGAGGGAGAGGCTCGTGAGTCGGCCAATCCCTTCGCCTTCGAGGGCCAGGCCGGCACCGTCGGCGACGGCACCATGGTCGCCAACGGCCAGCCCGTGGACAAGGGCGAGGGACCGATCCCCTTCGACCAAACCTGGTATGCCGTGACCACACCCGCGGCCGCGCCTACGGCTGGCCCGGGCTACGATCCAGCGGCCCTGGAGGAGCTGGGTTTCTCGGTCTTCATCCCCGAGTCGCCCGCCCAGGGCCAACAGCAGATGGACACCAGCGAGCTGTACCTGCCGTACGCCATGGCCACGACCGGGTACCCCTTCTGGACCGACTACTACGTGGAATCGGCGATCCGCTCCGAGGGCGCCTCCGCCATCGGCTTGGTGGCGCTATGCGAGAGCGCCCCGGCCGAAGGCACATCGGGCAACTTCATCGCCGCCCGCTGGACCAGCCAGATGGATCTCTCGCCCGACGGCGACAAGCTGCAGATCGTGAAGGTCGCCGACGGGGTGCAGGAGGTCCTGGCGGAGGCGGGTGGCGGCTTCGTGCCGATGCAGTGGTACCGGTTGCGGCTGGCCGTGGGTGAGGACATCACCGTCAGCATCGACGGCCGGGAGGCCCTGAGCATCCCCAACGACTCGGGCTATGGCCGCGGCCGGCTCGGGCTGTACTCCGAGGGATTCGGCGGCGCCCGCTTCGATGACACCCGTGCCAATCAGATCGACACCATGCACTTCGCCTTCCCCGAGGACGCCGACGAATGGCGCACGAGCCCAGGCGTGACCAGCTCCGATGCGGGTCTGACGGCCGGCGACTCGGGCGGCACTGCCATCTACCCTCGGGTGCTCGGCAATGTGGACATCACCATCGACGTGGCCGCCGCCGGCGCTTCGGGCGAGGCCCTGCTCTCCTACCGTGGCGACGATAGCCACTGGGCCGTGGTGTGGGCCGAGGGCGAGGAGGAGAACTTCCGGCTGATCCGTCGCAGCCCCGCCGGCGAGGAGCTGCTGGCCACGGGCTCGCGCCCGCTTACCGCCACGGACTCGGGCAAGCTGCGGATCCTCACCCGGGCTGACTTGTTCCGCATTCAGTGGGACGGGGAGACGATCATCGAGCGCGCCGAGCCCTTGCGGCTCGACATGCCCGAGAACCCCAGCCAGCTCGATGAGGGCTCGGGCGACGAGGGCGCCATGCCCCTCGTGGGCGCCCTGGCCCTCAAGATAGGCGCGGGCACGAGCCCGGTGATCGGCGGCGTCGCGGTGGACCAGCCGAAGAAGCCGAGGGCCGCGGAGCTTACCGAGCAGTTCGCCCTCGAGACGGCCACTATGGCCGAATGGGCCACGACGGCGGGCGCCTGGATCGACCCCGCGGCCATGGGCGCATCGGACCAGGTGGTGTACCGCCTGGGCAGGGGCCTTGGTCAGGCGAGTGGGGCTGCGGTCCAGCCGCCCGATGAGCCGCCGACGCCGGTCTGGTGGAACAAGGGCGACTTCTACGGCGATACCGAGGTGCGC
>WJIW01000455.1 GCA_014730065.1 Armatimonadia bacterium
CTCCAGGAGTGAGGTAACCCGGCTGGTGGGCATCATCGCCCTGGGTATCTCGGTCTGGAGCGTACTGGACTCCCTCGAGTCGCCGTGGGGCCGCTCGTGGCTGCACTGGATCTTCTTCCGGCGGGGTGTGGTGGATTACTAACACCACCGGCCAACGCGTCGCGGGGCCTCGATTAGCGGAGTGCGTCGGGGCCCCCCGCCACCACCCGCTCGTACACGTCCCGGACCAGCGACATGCTCTCCTCGAGTCGCTCCCCAAGCTCCTCCGCGGTCAGGGGCACGGGGCTGATGCTGGAGTGGATCTTTCGACCCATCGTCGCCAGGGAGTCCTGCGACATCTCGAGCACGCCGCTGGGCTCCTCGTGGACCACCTGAAGGCGCATCTCCAGCCCCCGGAGCAGCCGCCATGCCTTGGATAGCCTCTCCGACAGAGCCGGGGGAATCGCCCGAGCCCGGGCCAGGAAGCGGATCGCCTCTCGGAGGCCCGGCACGCGCACGCTCCTGATGTTGGTTCCGGCGTCGATCTGCACGATCCGCAGGGCGAACTCTAGATCGATGAGCCCACCCCGAGCCAGTTTCAGGTCCAGGCTCTCGCCCTTGCCCCGATCCCGCTCGCCCTCGATGCGGCCCCGGATACGGTCCAGCTCGGCCCGCTCCTCGGCGGACAGGGGCGCGCGATAGGCGAAGTCGCGATAGATCTCCAGCAACTTCCGGCACGTCATGGGGTCACCCGCCACCGGCCGGGCTCGTGTCGCGGCCACGCGCTCCCACGCCTGGCCTCGCTCCTCGAAGTAGCGTCCGAAGGCCCCGATGGCGGGAACGAGCGGGCTGGACTGGCCCTCGGGCCGGAGCCGGGCGTCCACCTCGAACAGGTTGCCCTCGGGGTCGGCCTCGGCGAAGGCCCGGATGAGGGATCGCATGGCTACGGAGACGTCCTCGGGTGCCGCCGAGACCCCCTCGGGGTCGAACCCGAAAGCCACGTCCAGGTCAGAGCTGAAGTGCAGCTCCCGGCCGCCCAGGCTGCCCAGGCCCAGAACGGCTAGCCCCGATGTGCCCCTCACGTGCTCCTCGGCCGCCGCCTTCACGCCCGCGGCCAGGATCGCCTCGGCCAATGCCGTCAGCTCGCTGGCCGTCTGGTGCAGCTCCGAAAGCTCGGCCACGTCCCGCAGCCCGACCCGCAGCATCTCCCGGCGACGCAGCCGCCTGAGCTGGGCACAGGCGCTGGAGAGACCCGCGTCCCAGTCGATGCCGCGCACGTCATCGGCGAAGTCCTCCACCTCCTTGGGCTCGGTCAGGCGGGTGGGATCGAGCAGGCTGTCGATCAGCTCGGGGTGCCGCTCCAGCCAGTGGGTCAGGAACCGGCTGCGGCCGGCGAGCAGGGACAGTAGCTCGCCGATCTGAGGCGACTCCCGGAGGAGCTCGAAGAACCGGCGGCGGCTGCCGCTGAGACCCGTGAGCGAATCCAGCCCCGCCAGGGCCGCGTGGGGATCGCCCGACTCGGCCGCCCACTGGACCATATCGTCCACGATGGCGCTCAGCTCTCGCTTCGGGGGATCCCCCAGGCTCGACGCGGGCTGGGACATGCGGTCGAGGGTGCCCAAGGCCGCCTCCGGGTCGGCGAAGCCCACCCGCTCCAGCTCCGCTTCTGCGGCGGCCTCATCCTCCGCCAGTCCCAGTACATGCTGCTGGAGGGGCGAGAGCCGCGTCTCGCCGCCCCACCCCGGGCCATGGACCACTCCCTCGTAGATCTCCCGAACCCGCTGGCGAGCCTCGGCAAGGCTCTCCTCGAAGTCGCCCGTACCCCGGTACCCTAGCCGCTTGGCGAGGATGTCCATCTCCCCACCATCGGCGGGGAGGGTATGTCGCTGCTGCTCGTCGCGGATCTGCACGGCGTGCTCGGCCTGGCGAAGAAGCACGTAGGCGCCTCGCAGGTCGCGGGCCTCGGGCCGGGTGAAGGCGCCATGCTCCTCCAGCCGCTCGATGGCCTCTAGGGTGCGCGGGGTCCGAACATCGGGCAAGCGCTCACCGGCACCGAGCTGGAGGATCTGCACGATGTACTCGATGTCCCGAATACCCCCTCCGCCCTGCTTGAGGTCGCGCTCCCATTCCCCACGCTCCCGGCATCGGGTCTCCTGCTGGAGTTTCAGGCGCCGAAGCTCCGCCAGGTCCTCGGCGTCCAGGCGGCGGGCGTAGACGAAGGGCCGGGTGGTCTCCACGAAAGCTCGACCCAGCTCCGGGTCACCGGCCACGGGCCGAGTCTTGATGAGAGCCTGGCGCTCCCATGCCCGTCCATAGGAGTCGTAGTAGATGCGGCACCCTTCCAGGGTACGCACGAGTGGGCCCGCCTTGCCCTCGGGCCTGAGCCGGGCGTCGGCCCGGAAGAGCATCCCCTCCTCCATAGGCTCGGACATGAAAGACAGGATATGCTTGCTCAGGCGGTCGAAGTAGTCCAGGGCTGGCACGGAGCGAGGGCCATCGGTCGTCCCTTGGGAGCCGCAGACGAACATGATGTCCACATCGCTGGAGTAGTTCAGCTCCCGGCCGCCCAGCTTCCCGAAGCCGATGACGGCGAAGGGCACCTCCGACCCGGCCTCATCCCGGGGCACGCCTAGGCTCGCCCGCAGCTCCTCGACGCCAAGCTCCAGGCAGCACTGAAGACAGACCTCGGCCAGGTCGCTGATCCCCTCCACCACCTGGTGGAACTCCAGCCGGTCCAGCAGATCGCCCGTGCCGATGCGCAGCAGCTCTCGCTTGCGCAGCCGACGAAGCGCGTTGAGCTTGGAGCGCCGGGTGGGCATGGCGTGGTAGGACTCTCGGGCCGACTCCAGCAGCTCGGCTCGGCTGGGGATGTGGGTGCGGACCATCCGGATCACGTCGAGCAGCTCGGGATGGCTGACGAGCACGTTGGCGAACACCTGGGAGTGGCTCAGGACCCGCAGAAGGTCGCTTCTGAGGTCGGGGCTGCCGATGAGGTCCGAGCCCAGGCTCAACCGGTCCTGGCGAGCCTGGATGAAGTCAGAGAGGTTGACCAGGGCGCGATCGGGATCGGGGCACTCGGCCAGGGCCGGGATGAGCACCTCCATGAAGGCGCGGGTGTTGGGCGGCGGCTCCTCGCCGGGGAGACGCTCCAGAACACCCCGCATGGCGTCGCGATTCGCGAAGCCCACCCGCTCGAAGGCCTCCACCAGGTCGTCTCCCAGGATCCATCGATCGCTCAGATCGCCTCGCCGCCCTTCCAATCCGAAGGTACCTCGGCCAGTTCGCAACCGGCGCCGGCAGGCCTTCCAAGTCGCTGGGACGAAGCCGCCCACCGGGAGGCACGGCATGGCCCAGGACCCCATCGAACGGCGATATGACAAGGCTTTGGTTGCCCTGGCGGGGGGCGTCATCGGGCTGGTGATCTTGGGTATCGCGGCATGGATCTGGGCCGCCCTGGCCTCTCCCGCATCGTCCGAGCCGGCCCTGGCATCGGCGCGCTTCGCCGGCTTCAGCAGGCCCGTCGGGGGCGAGCGAGCGCTCCACTGGACCGTGGGCAAGCGCGCCGTGGGGCTGGAGAAGATCGCTGAGTTCGATGTCCCCACCGGGCCCGAGGCCATGGTGACGCTGCCCGATGGCCGCCTGCTGGTGACGTGCCGGCTGGCGAAGGTCGTCGCCGTGCTCGATCCGGCCCGAGGGAGGGTGACCCGCCAGGTTCCCGTTGAAGGGAGGCCCCTTGCCATCTGCCTGACTCGGGATGGCACCCGGGCCTGGGTCACCCTGGAGGACCAGTCCCAGGTGGTGGTGCTCGATGTGGAGACGATGCGCATGGTCGCCCACGCCGAGACGGGGCGCGCTCCCGAGGCCATGGCCGCTCACCCGGAGAGTGAGGTGGTGGCCATCGCGAACTGGGGCAGCCGCGACCTGACGGTCCTCGACGGCGGCAAGGCGGAAGTACTTGGGACTGTGCCCTTGCCGAGCAGCCCCCGGGGGGGCGTCGTCCATCCACAGAAGCCCTTCGTGACCGTGTCCATCACCGGCTCGGACCGGTTGGCGAAGGTGAACTGGCGCAAGCTACAGGTGGAGGATGAGCTGGTCGTCGGTCGAGGGCCTCGGCACATGGTCCAGGCCGCCGACGGCGATACGCTCTACGTCGCCCTCAACAGCCCGCCCACCATCGCCAAGGTGGACCGCCCTGGCGGGCGGGTCCGGGCCACCTGCTACCTCTCGAAAGGCCGGGCCGGCACCATCCTTCTGGGCCCCAATGAACGCGACCTATTCGTCGCGAACGTGAGAGCTAGCGCGGTGACGGTGATCGACACCGCGGCCATGTCCGAGTCGGTCACGGCGGAGGCGGACCTCTCACCCGATGGCCTGGCCCTGTCGGCCGATGGCCGCCGGCTCTACGTTGCCCACCGCAACACGGCGGTCGTGCACGAGTACGCGGTGACCTATGAGCGCGCCATGGGCGATGCCGCGTCTTCGGAATGATGGGGGAACGGTCGCCTCGCCTCGCCGCCACGCCTAGCCCACCCCGCGCGGCTGTGCTATACTCCCGCCTTCGGAGGATCTCATGGCTGAATCAACCGGGATCGACTTCGCGCGCATCAGGCATCTGGCACGTCTTGCCAAGGAGCTGGGACTCGCCGAGCTCACGTCCGAGGAAGACGGTGTGAAGGTCCAGATCACCGTTACCCCGGGTGCGACCGTCGCCGTCGGCACCCCGGCGCTGACGGGCCACGCTCCCAAGGCGCTGCCCGCGGGCCGTAGTCAGGCAAGGCCCGCCAAGCCGGCTACGCCGGAGGAGCAGGGCCTGGTGGCCGTCAGGGCGCCCATGATGGGCGTGTTCTACCGGGCCTCCTCTCCCGATACCCCCTCGTACGTGGAAGTGGGATCCAAGGTGGAGGAAGGCGACATCATCGGCCTGGTGGAGGCCATGAAGGTCTTCAACGAGATCGTGTCCGAGGTCTCGGGCGAAGTCGTGGACATCGTGGTCGGGAACGAGGAGCTGGTGAATCTGGACCAGCCCCTGGTCTGGATCCGGCCGTAGCGGCCCCCGCCACGACGACCCAGACGAAGGCCAGATCGGTGGCGCGTGATCGTTGGCCCTCAAGCCGGGGATCGGGGTCCTCC
>WJIW01000456.1 GCA_014730065.1 Armatimonadia bacterium
GAGTACCGACCACGCAGCCGATCCACAACGGACTGGGAGAGATAGGTGCTGCCAGCGGGAGCGGCCGACTCGAGGCGCTTGGCCACATTGACCACATCGCCGATCACCGTCGTGCCTTCGGACTCGCCGCTGCCAACGGGACCGGACATCACGACCCCGGCATTGATGCCGATGTGCAGCTCCAGGACCTTGCCTACCAGATGGACGTTGGTGCGGTTGAGGTCCGCCATGCGTTTGTGCATGGCGAGGGCGGCATGAAGCGCGCGGTCAGCGCCATCCTCGATGGCCCGCGGGTACCCGAAGAGGGCGACCACCTCGTCGCCTACGTACTTGTCGATGTGACCGCCGTGCTCCAAGACGCACTCGGAGAGTTGGGCCAGCACCTCCCGCAACACCTCGTACAGCCAGTCCAGCTCGAGGGTCTCGGACAGTCCCGAGTAGCCGCTCACGTCAGCCATGAGGACTATGATGGGGCGCTTGTGGGCGTCGGAGAGGGACGATGGCAGCGCCGTGGCGTGGGGTGTCTGGGCGGTGTCATCGGCCAGCCGGGCCCCACACGACCCACAGAACTTCGGCGCCGTGCGGTCGCCATCGGGGCTGTCAAGCTGAGGGGTCTTGAAGCCGCATGACGCGCATTCTGTGACGGGCTGGCTCATGGGTATGCCACCACGGGGAGTCTGTGTCCGGTGTCGAGCGGGGGCGGCGGCGCTGGGGGCAGCCGCTGCCCCCCAGCGCGCCGATGCGTGCCTAGTCCAGCGGCCCCAGAACGGTGACGCGGCGTCCGCCGTACTCCGCAACGAACACCTCGCCGGCGGAGCTGACCTCGACGCCCGCCGGTAGGTTCAGCAGGCCGGGGTAGTCGGCCTCCGACGACCACAGGAAATCGCCTGTGGAGTCGAAGACCTGGATCCGGTTGTTGCGGAGGTCGGCCACGTAGATTCGGTCCGACGAATCCACGGCGACGTCATAGGGCTCGTCGAGCTGCCCATCCCCCGATCCCTTGGATCCCCATTCGCTGATGCTGGTCCCGTCGGGGCCGAGCTTCCGAATGCGGTGGTTCCCCTTGTCCGCGACGTAGAAGTTGCCCGAGGAGTCGATGGCCATTCCCTTGGGCTGGTTGTAGTCGGTGTCGCCAAAGGCTGACACGTACGTGCCGTCGGACTGGAACCTCTGAATGCGGTGGTTCGCATCCTCCAGTACGTACACGTCTCCGCCGGACGGAATGGCGATTGACCAAACGGTCTCGAACTGGGCGCCGGATGCAGTGCCCTGGCTCCCCCACTTGCGCAGGAACTGGCCGGCGAGATCGAAGACCTGGACACGGTAGTTGTAGTGGTCGCCCACGTAGGCCCGGCTACCTGCGTCGAACTCGATCCTGGTGAGCCCGTCGAACTGGCCGTCGGCCGAGCCCGAGCCGCCGATGAACCGCTGCTCGGTGCCGCCCGAGTCGAATACCCGGACGCCATCGGCGTCCCAGTCGGACACCCAGACGGTCCCATCGGGCGCAATCTCCACGTCGAAGACCCGGGAGTCGATATTCCAGTGTTTGGGGTAGGTGCCAGCGCCGCCGAGCTGCACCTGGACGGTGGCGGAGCCGCCGTTCGAGCTCACGGAGACCGTGCCTGCGTAGTCGCCCCCACCCAGCCCGGATCGGTCCACGGTCACGGTAACGCTGCCGGAGTTGGTACCGGTCGCGGGGTCTAGTCCGACGATCCAATCCTCGGACTCGGAGACCGACCACGTCAGGTCGCCACCCCCGTTATTGAACACGGTGAAGCTGCCCGTGGTCTCGTCCGCTCCTAGCTGTAGGACCGTCGGGGTTACCGACAGCTCGGGGCCTGCGCTGACGTCGACCTGCACCGAGTCGGTGGCCACCGCGCCTTTGTCGTCGGTGACGCGGAGCCGCGGCACGTAGGTCCCTGCCGCGGCGTATTGGTGCTCCCTAGAAGTCGGTGGGTCCGGCGAGTCGTAATCCCACACTCCGTCGCCCTCTGGGTCCAGCTCGTAGCGGACGATGGAGCCGTCGCTGTCGGTGCCTGAGCCGGTCATGGTCACAGAGAGGGGGGCCGGCCCACTCACCGGGCTGACCGCCAGGGACGCCTCCGGGAGAGCATTCGACGGGTCAATGGCCTTGATGGTCACGGTGGAGTAGGCAGCGCCGCCGCTGTTGTCCGTCGCCGTGAGCCGGGCTTCGTAGCTTCCAGGCGCGCTATAGGTGTGCGCCAAGGAGGCCGGTGGGTCGGGCTCGGGTCCCCACACCGAGCCGTCGCCGTAGTCGACCTTCCACTCGCTCATGGACCCGTCGGGATCCGACCCGGAGACGGAGAAGCTCACTTCGAGCGGCACGTCGCCCGACGTCGGCGTGGCCTCCAACTGGCAGGTCGGAGGCCGGTTCTGTACTTGCACCGCTGCCGATGCGCTGCCCACCTCGCCGTTGTCGTCGGTGGCCCGGGCCACGGGGGCATAGCTGCCGGCTCTGTGGTACGTGTGCTGCACGACGGAGGGAAAGCCGGTGCCCGTCCAGTTGGACGTACCGTCTCCCCACTCGATCTCGACCGCGGTGACCTCACCGTCGATGTCCGAGGCCCTAGCCACCGCCGACACGGTGAGTGGGCTGGGTCCGTCGGATGGAGCCACGTCCAGCTCGACTGCCGGCGGAGGCGAGTCGGCGATGCTCACAAGGGCCTGCCCGCTGTACTCACCCACGATGGCGATGACCCGGGCCGTGCCCTTGTCCTCGCCGGCCTGGAACAAGCCGTCCTCGGTGATCGTCCCCAGCCCACCGGTGGTCACCCAGATCGGCGTCAGGTCCAGCGCGCTGCCTCCCGAGTCCAGGACCGTGGCCGCGAACTGCTGGGTGCGTTGCGGAGCGATGGTGGGGGAGGGGGGATCGACGACGACCGAGTTGATGGAGCCAGCCAGCTCATTGGGCACTAGGGTGATGCGGATCTCCACGGTGGAGTCCGCTGGCACGGTGAGGGTGATCTCCAGGCTCGCGTACCCACTGTCCGCCGGTGGCTCGACGACGAGTGTCTGCGGCCCCTCGAACACGTCCTCCAGGGCGAAGCTCCCATCGGCATCGGCGGTGTAGGTCGAGATGGGATGGTCTTGGCGGGCGTAGGCAGGTGAGCCGCCCATCGACGACACCCCTACAGGTACGTACACATACGATTGTCCCACGGGCGTGGCGATGTTCGTGGCATCTACCACCGTACCCACGATGGACCCGCAGCCCTCGCGGCAAGGGGAGGTGTCGTCCGGAGGACTTACCTCCGTTGCACAGCCTCCCAACATGGCAGCCAGGACTGAGCCCACGCACAGTATGAGGGCGAGAAGCGAAGGTGCGGTGTTCATCTGATCTTCACCCAATCCCACTCTTGCTATCGAGCTTCCGTCGCACTGACCCACATGCGCCGACTCGCCATATAGGGCCACAGGATATGGAGCCACAGGGATCGTCCGCAGGCCACCCCAACATCGTCCGCCAGTGGGGCAAGATCGTCCCCGGCTTGGGTCCGTAAGCTCGGGACGATCTTTGACGGGTCTCGGACGGTCTGCCTGTGGGCCGCGGACGATGTGGCTGCTAGGCTGCCGAGCAAACGAGTTGGGGGAATGCCGATGTCACAGCGTAGAGCCTTCACACTCATCGAGCTTCTGGTTGTGATCGCCATCATCGCGATCCTGGCCGCGATTCTGTTCCCGGTTTTCGCGAAGGCGCGGGAGAAGGCCCGGCAGATCTCGTGCGTGTCCAACGTGAGGCAGCTCTCGATGGGCATCGCCCAGTACACCGACGACTGGGGCGGCGTCTACCCTCGGATCGTCCTGCTGGCGGCCGAGCCGGCGCATACCCGCGAGAAGGGCATCGAGGACGCGACGGAGTCTTACATCAAGAACAAGCAGATCTTCCACTGTCCCAGCGACGGATTCCAGCGGGTCGCCCGGACCTCCCATCCTGGCTGGGATCTGACGCCCATCAGCTACGGCGCTACCACGTACACCCCGTCGTACGGCACCGCCTGGAACTACGATGGCGTCTTCGGGCGGATCAACGACTCGCGCCACATGGCGTCCATCCCCGCCCCCTCGGAGACCATCGGCATCTACGAGTACTGGAGCTACAAGAACATGTGGGGCGAGCACCTGGAGTACCGCCCTAGCAACGCCGACATCGTCGACTGGCCCATGCGGCCGGACACCCTCTCGGTGAGTCGAGGGGTGTACTGCATCGGCGGTCATGCCCAGCGGGTGACATGCGGCTACATGGACGGCCACGTGAAGGCCACCTCGCGAGATCAGATGGTCTCGCCAACGAACCTGCTCAGCGTTCGAGACGGTGACTGACGGAGGCTACCCAACCTGGCGCGCTATGAGGACGTAGCTCTCGGTCGTGAGGAACGAATACGTCCCACCATAGTGGCTCTCGATGAAGCGGCTGCGGCGATCGGTGACCTGGGAATCGCCTAGTAGCTTGCGGAGGGAGTGCACGTAGCGCCGGGTTTCCTGGTGGGCCAGCAAGCCGAGGTCGCGCTTGCGCCGGGCGAGCTCCACGGGCTCGCCCGGCTGGGTGGCCAGCATGTGCAGCAGGCGGCCGATGCGGTGATCCTCGATGGCGCGCTCCCGGCCCTTCAGCCGGAGTCGGGTGGCCCGGGTGGGCTCGTCGGGATCGTCGCAGAAAACGACCAGCGAAGCGGCACACTCGTCCAGGTACGACCCAAGCTGGCTCTCCAGCAGCGGCCGGCGGCGTAGTGATCCGTCCAGGCACTCCAGGGCCACGTAGTCCGCGGGCAGTGTGAGGCCCAAGTCATCGACAGTCAGCTCTCCACCCTCGGTCCGCTCCACGGCGCCCTCGATCAGGTCGCGAAGGTCCGCCGCTTGTCGGTGCGGATCCTCCGAGATCCAGCGCCACAGCGCCTCGGGAACCCCCGCGCCCAAGGTCCTGACCGACTTCCTCAGCCGGAGCGAGGCTTCGCGCCGGAACACCTCGGCCAGCTCCATGACATCCTGCGCGCGATCCTCCAGCGGAGGCATCGCCAGCCATGTGGCGGCCTTCAGCTCCCGCTGCAGCTCGGGCGCGAGTTCGGGATCGAGGCACTCATCCCAGCCTGCGGCGATCAGGAACACTGTGGGGCCCCGCCGTCCTTGCCGGGCGTTGGTGAGCACGGCTGCCAGGCGGGTCTGGTCGTAGGGGGAGAGGTGCGAGAGGCCGTCCAGGCCGGTGAGGGCGACGCCCGTTCCATCCACGGGAGCGTCGTCCGCTAGCAGGGAGGTGACGTGCTCCTCCACCAGCTTCGCATCACGTCCCGCCAGGTTCAGGTGGATTACCTCGGCCAGATGCCTGCGGCCCGAGCCCGGCGGGCCTGTGATGCCGATGACGCGGTCGGTGGGGCCGAGGGAGTCGAGCCGCCCACGCAGGTCGGCCATGGCCCCGCTCCGGCAGGCCACATGCCCGATCATCCGCTGGACCTGGCACGGCAGCTCCTCCCGCTCCCACGCCGCGGGGAGCTGCTTGCCGAAGAAGTCATCGGCACCCTTGACGCGCAGGTAGTCGCGAGTCAGGTGGTCGGCGTCACTCAGGATGATGATCCGCGTACTGGGTAGCAGCTCACGGACGCGGTCGAAGACCATCTCGCCATGCTCGGGTAGAGGTGGATCCTCGGGGC
>WJIW01000457.1 GCA_014730065.1 Armatimonadia bacterium
CTCGGGTAGAGGTGGATCCTCGGGGCCGGAGCCGGGTATCGCGAGGTCCAGCACGATTAGGTCCGGTGCCTCGGCGGCGGCGATGGAGAGAGCGGAATCGCGGTCGGAGGCGACCAGGACCCGGTACCCCGATAGGTCATCGGAGAAGAGCCTGGTCACCCGCTTAGCTAGACGCGGGATGTCCTCGACGATGAGCAGTGTGAGCATACCTGTTGCGTATTCGAGCTTCCCGGGGCCAGAATCCTTCGCGAACGATGTTGACCCACTGCCGAACGATCCAGCGCAAGCTGCGGACGATCTGGGCTTGCCCGGCCCCGAGTCGACCACTACCCTGATAGTCGGTGGGCAGGCCGAGCGGCGGCGAGGGAGGGCCCGGCCATGAAGCGGGTGCTGATCGTGGAGGACGCGGCCAATTACCGGCGCTGGCTGCGCGGGCAGGTGTCTCGGTTGGTCGGCCCGGCCGAGGTGACGATGGCGGAGACGGGTGAGAGTGCCGGCGCTGCATTTGTGCCCGGTGAGACCGATCTGGTGCTCCTGGATCTTGGCCTGCCGTCCGATGACTCTGATCCCCTGCCTCGGGTCGAGACGGGCCTGGAGCTCTTGACGCGCATGCGGTCGGCGGATCCCAAGGCGGTCATCGTCGTGCTCACTAGCCATCGGGAGCTGGAGGAGACGTGTACCCGAGCTGGCTGCGATTCCTTCCTGGGCAAGGGGGACGCGGCTCTGGCCGAGGGCCTGGCCGCGGCCCTGGCGTGAGGCCTTGGGGCCACGCCTTCCTGGCCTCGGTAGCCCTCGCCTTCGCTGTAGCCGTGGGTTGCCCAGCCCCCAAGTGGTCGCCACCGGGCCCCCATCCGGCGGCGCCGTGGAAAGAGCGGGCGGGGATCGCGCGGACCCTTCAGACCGAGGTGTCCGCCGAGATGCCCCTCGGTATCGCCGCCGCGCCATGGGTTACGGATCGGGTGGTCCGGGGCGAGAGGTGCGTCCCCCTGGACGCGGATGATGACGGGGTGCACGAGCTCGGGCTGCTCGATGGAGGCGACTTCAGGCTCGAAGACGCTCACGGAGCCGAGGTATGGGAGTACGCATCCAAGGCGGCGGGTCCGTGCTACAACGCCATCGCCGGCGACCTGACGGGCGACGGACTGCCCGAGGTGGTCGTCACTCACGGGAACGACCCGGAGTCACCGCCCAGTGTAGACCGGATGGGCCTAACGGAACCCGCGCCCTGGCTGGTGATCCTCGGGCCCGATGGAGACGTCGTGCACTCGGCGGACGAGATGCCCTTGGACGGCTGGCCGGTGACCGAAGGCACAGTGGCCTCGGGTCATCATCCCCTGGAGATCGCTGATCTGGACGGCGACGGCCGAGCTGAGCTGCTGGTCTTCTTCGAGCTGAGCGCTGGCGACACCGTGCGGCTTCGGCGCGTAGCCGTCTACGACACAACCGATTGGTCGGTCCGGTGGACGCTCGACGTGCCCGCCCCTGTGATGACGACTTGCGTCGATCTACTCGATTCGCCCGGCCTGGAGATCCTCATGTCGACTACCACGCCGGGCAATGAGTTCGAGGCGATGGTCCAGACCGCCGAGGGGCCCCAGCGCCTGCGGGAGGATCGCTTCCATGGCTTGATCGTGACTGCCGCCGGCCACGTCACCCAGGTCCTGCACCCCGGCGCCAGTCTCATACCCGCGGGCGATAGTGCTTACGCCTGCCACCAGGACCTGGTCCCATATGACATGAACGACGACGGTACGCCGGATCTCGTCTCGTTGGTGGTCCGGGGCAGTGAGGCCCGTGCCGGCCCGCCCGCGGAGCTGGACCTGCTCAGCGGCCCCAACTGGCGTGGCCAGCCGGGTCCCTTCCGGTTCACCGCCAGGCCCAGCGATACGCCGGGCGTCGGGGACGTGGACGGTGATGGCATTCCGGAGATCGTAGTCGGGGTGGCCGATGGCGCCCTGTACCGCTTCACACCGGATCTGCGCCGCAAGCCGGGCTTGCCCGTTGGCCGCGAGATACCCATCTTACACTGCCTCGCCGACTGCAATGGCGACGGCACGCTGGACGTTGTGGGAACCGCGGCGACCGAGCTGTTCGTAGCCACCTTCGGCCCGGACATGGAGATGCACCTGGGACGGACCAGTATGACCCCCGTGCCCTACGCCCTCGTGCCCTGCGAGACCGATGGCGACGGTGACATGGAGATGGTGGCCCTGAATAGGGCGCCCGGTGGTCGTGGGTACGCAGGGCGAATCATCGAGCTGGCGCCACTCACCGTGGCTTCGCCCGACGAGACCTCACGTCGATCCCTCCTGGATCTGGGCGGTGCCCGGGCGCTGTCGCTGTCACCCCGCGCCGACCTACTCGTGGCTCGCGAGGGCGATGAGGTACGGATCGTGGATGTGGTGGAGGCCGACACGCTACTGACTTGGCCCGACGCGCCCGACGACACCGGGGTCACGTGGAGCCCCTCGGGCGATGCCGTAGCGGCGTGGGTCCCCGGTGGGGTCGCGCGCATGGCCGCGGCGCCCTTCGACGCCTGGCAGGAGGCGGCGCTGGACGCGGAAGCCGTGACGCTGGGTGACGCCGGTGAGGTGCTGTACCTGGCCCGTGACGGCGACCTCTTCCAGCATGACCCGGTTACAGGGCGGTCGCGGCCAGTCGCTGCGGGGAACACCGATGCTGTCGAGACCGATCCCCTGCTCTCGCCCGATGGCCGGTTGCTGGCCTTCCTTCGCGAGGGTGGGGGAGGCGATCCGCTGGAGCGTCGACGGCGGGACGTCTGGGTGCTCGATCTCGACTCGCGTGCCACCCGGCTGCTGACGTCGGATCGGGCGGTCCTCGAGATGCTCGCCGACGACGGCCACATGGCCCCCGTGC
>WJIW01000458.1 GCA_014730065.1 Armatimonadia bacterium
CGCCGACGGTCATCGTCCTCTGCGGTCTCCAGGGCGGCGGTAAGACGACCACTGCCGGCAAGCTGGCCACCCTCACGAAGAAGCAGCGCCACCGGCCGCTCCTCGTCGCTACCGATATCCATCGCCCCGCCGCCATCCGCCAGCTCGAGGTGGTCGGGGAGCAGATCGACGTACCGGTCTTCAAGTTGGGCGATCAGGTCCATCCGGTGGACATCGCCCGAGGAGCCATCAAGCACGCCGAGCAGAACGGCCTGGATGTCGTCATCATCGACACCGCCGGCCGCACCCATACCGATGAGACCATGATGGAGGAGATCCGCTCCGTCGTGGACGCGGTGGACCCCCACGAGGTCCTCCTGGTGCTGGACGCCCTCACGGGCCAGGACGCCGTCAATGTGGCCGAGTCCTTCGCCGCCGAGGTAGCCTTCGATGGCGTCATCATGACCAAGATGGACGGCGATGCTCGAGGCGGCGCCGCCCTTTCCGTTCGGGCCGTGTCGGGAGTGCCCATCAAGTTCATCGGTATGGGCGAGAAGTTCGAGGCCCTGGACCCCTTCCACCCCGACCGCATCGCTCGGCGGATCCTGGGTATGGGCGACATGCTCTCCCTGATCGAGAAGAGCCAAGAGACCTTCGATCAGGAGCAGGCCGTTCGGATGCAGGAGAAGCTGATGAACGAGGGGCTGGACCTGGAGGATTTCCTCCAGCAGATCCAGCAGATGCGCCGGGTCGGACCTTTGGGGCAGATCGTGGACATGCTGCCCAAGGGCCTGATGGAGGCCTTCGGGGGCGGGGGGATGGCCGCCGAGGAGATGGACCCCCGGGAGATCGACCGGGTGGAGGCCATCGTGTTCTCCATGACGCCCGATGAGCGGCGCAATCCCCAGAAGCTCAACACGAGCCGCAAGCGCCGCATCGCTCGGGGCAGCGGCACCACCATGGCCGATGTGAACTCCCTGCTCAAGCAGTTCGGCCAGACCCAGCAGATGATGAAGCAGATGGTCGGAGGGGGCCGAGGTCCGGGAGGACGCGGCGGCCCGCCGATGCCGGGCATGCCCGGACGCAAACGCAAGGCGACGAAACCCAAGCGCAAGAAGAGGCGCTCGCGTTAGTGCCGCCAGAGCGGCACCCGGAGGTGACTGTTCGTTGGTAAAGATCAGACTGAGGCGTCAAGGCGCCAAGAACAACCCGATGTACCGAGTGGTCGTGGCGGACGCCAAGGCGCCCCGGGATGGCGGCTTCCTGGAGATCATCGGGCACTACAATCCCAGGACGCAGCCGCCGGTGGTGGAGATCGACAAGGAGCGCACCATGCACTGGCTTGGCGTTGGCGCCCAGCCCACCGAGGCGGCGCGCGCCCTGCTCCGCAGGGTGGGCATCATGGAGGCCTTCGTTGCCCAGCAGGACGGCAAGACCGTGGAGCCCGCGGCCGCCGAGGCTGCGCCGGCCACGCCAGAGCCCGCGGCCGCGGAAACGGCGGCACCGGCCGAAGACTCGGAGTAGCAGCGGCTTCTGGAGGTGACGCGGATGAAGGATCTCGTCGAGCACGTCGTACTGACGCTTGTGGATGACCCGGAATCCGCCGAGGTCACCGAGAGTGAGCAGGGCGGTCGCACGGTGTACGAGGTGACCGTTGCCTCGGGGGATGCGGGCAAGATCATCGGCCGGGGCGGCCGCATAGTTAACGCCCTCCGGGCGCTGGTCAAGGCCGCCCACACCAAGTCGGGCGAGCGCACCCATGTGGAGATTAACGCCTGAGGGCCCTCGGATCGTGGGCCGGGCATAGGAGTGTTTGAGTGATGAGGATCATCAGGCCGGTCCAGATCCGGTTTGTCGTTACCGAAGACCTGAAGGAGCGCCTGCTCGCCGAGTCCAAGCAGGCCCAGCAGAGCCTGGATTCGCGCATCCAGCACATCGATGTGGAAGGCCGGCGGGTCGTCGACCGCATCCAGCGGGAGAACGTCCTCCAGGCGGGCCAGGTGCGGGAGCAGATCGAGCAGGAGAAGCAGCAGCTCATGCAGCTCCGGCGGGAGATGAACAACCGCATGGAGGAGCTGCAGAAGCTCGATCTCGGCGAGGAGATCGCACACCGGACCGAGGACCCGGTCCAGGAGGTCATCGATATCGCCGAGGGCGACTCCATCGCCCACGTTCTGGGCGGCTCTCAAATCGTCATCAAGGATGACAAGGTAGTCGAGATCCGCGAAGCCTCCGCCGAAGGGCCCGAGGCCATCGACGAGGCCCTTGGCTCCTCGACCATCGCGACCCCCGACAACCCCATCCCCGAGCAGGGCTGACGGCGACGGGAGTAGCGGTGACCGTGGACCGAGAGCCCAGCTTGGATGAGTGGTCGGTGATCGTGGGGCGCGTAGGTAAGCCCCACGGACTCCACGGGGAGATCTCCGTCGTGCCCATCACCGACCGGATTGAGAGGTTCGCCGAACTGGACGTACTGGCCGTGTTCCCGCCTTCGGGCCGGCCTTGGATTGGCCATGTGGAGGGGTTCCGGCCCATCAAGAAACGGGCCCACCTCACCCTTCGGGAGATCACCGACCGGGAGGCCGCTGACGAGCTGCGCGGCGCCGAGCTGCGGATCCGGCCGGAGATGAGATACGAGCTGGCCGAGGACGAGTATTGGGTCGATGACCTGGTTGGCCTGGAGGTTGTCACCGAGGAGGGGCGGCCCCTGGGCACGGTGAGCGAAGTGCTCACCCTTCCGGCCAATGATGTGCTCGTGACGGAGCATTGCTTGGTGCCGGTGCTGAAGGATGTGTTGGTATCGGTGGATGGCGAGGCGGGCAAGATCGTGATCCGGCCCATGGAGGGCATGGCCCCCGAGCTGGGCATCTGATGCCAGGCGGCCCGGGCCAGTTGGGAAGGCAGCGGTATGCGGTTCGATGTGCTGACAACCTTCCCCGAGGTCTTCGAGGGGCCCTTGGGGTCCAGCATCATGGGACGGGCCCGGGAGCGAGAGCTCGTCGATTGCCGGGTCCATAACATTCGGGACTGGACCCATGACCGGCACCGGACGACCGATGACTACCCCTTCGGGGGCGGCGTGGGCATGGTGATGAAGCCCGAGCCCGTCTGCGAGGCCGTGAGGGACCTCCAGGGGCAGCCACCCGAGGGGCTGGTGATCTTGACCACGCCCCAGGGCAAGGTGCTCGATCACCAATTGGTGGAGGAGCTGGCTGGCGAGAAGCGCTTGATCCTCCTCTGCGGCCACTACGAGGGCGTGGATGAGCGGGTGAGCGACTTGGTCGTCGACCGGGAGATCTCGGTGGGCGACTTCGTGGTGACGGGCGGAGAGCTTCCCGCCTTGATCATCATGGACGCTGTGATTAGGCTCGTGCCCGGAGTGTTGGGTGCCGAGGAGTCGGCCCAGGCGGACAGCTTCGCGTGGGACGGCCTCCTGGACTGCCCCCACTACACCCGGCCGCGAGAGTACGAGGGACACTCGGTGCCCGACGTTCTGCTGTCGGGCAACCATGGAGAGATCGCCAAGTGGCGACGCGCCCAGGCGATCAAGCGGACCGCCGAGAGGCGACCCGACCTACTAGCGACCGCGAAGCTCTCCGATGAGGAGCGAGACTTCGCCGAGACCGTGCTAAGGCAGGAGACAGACTGATGGATATCATCGCCGAACTCGAGAAAGAACAAGCGCGCGAGAACCCCCTACCGGAGCTGCGGGCGGGCGACTCCGTCCGGGTGCACTACCGCGTCCGCGAGGGACAGCGCGAGCGTACCCAGGTGTTCGAGGGTACCGTCCTACAGATCAAGGGCGGGAAGTCGAGTCGCCGGGCATTCACTGTGCGCCGGGTCTCGGGCGGCACGGGCGTGGAGCGGATCTTCCCCATGGACTCGCCGCGCATCGAGGACGTGGAGATCACCCGTCGGGGCTCGGCCCGCCGCGCCCGCCTGTACTCCCTGCGCGAGCGCGTAGGCAAGCGAGCCAAGGTGCGCGAGCAGCAGCGGCCCGTGGATGAGGATCAGGCCGAGGAGAAGCGCGCCGCTCGCAAGGCGCGTCGCGCCGACC
>WJIW01000459.1 GCA_014730065.1 Armatimonadia bacterium
CTGAACCGGGTCCACAACTTCTACAGCGTGCTCGAGGAGACCATGGTCGCCGAGGCCGAGGCCCGGGGGATCGAGCTGATCGTCCAGGACGGCGACTTCGACTCGAGCAAGCAGAAGAACCAGATCGAGGACTTCATCGTCCAGGAGGTGGACGCCATCATCGTCTGCCCCGTGGACAGCGCCAGCATCGGTGGGCCCATCGGCATGGCCAATGAAGCGGGCATTCCCATCTTCACCGCCGACATCGGCGCCGACGAGGGCGAGGTCGTGGCCCACATCGCTACCGACAACGTGATGGGCGGCCGGCTGGCCGGCGAGTTCCTCGCAGAGCAGATCGGCGGCGAGGGCAAGGTCGTCATCCTGGATCACCCCTCGGTTATGTCCGTTCAGGACCGCACCAGTGGCTTCGAGGCCGCCATGGCCGAGTACCCCGGCATCGACATCGTCGACCGCCCAGCAGCCGACGGCGTCCGCGACAAGGCCAATGACCGAATGCAGGACATGCTCACTAAGTACCCCGACCTGGACGGCGTCTTCGCCATCAACGATGATACCGCCCTGGGCGCATTGGCTGCCATACGGCAGAGCACCGAGCCCCTGGAGGATCTGGTCATGGTCGGCTTCGACGGCACCGCCGAAGCACTCGAGGAGATCGAGGCGGGCTCCCATCTCAAGGCCGATGTGGTCCAGTACCCCACCGAGATCGCCAAGCAGACCATCGATGCGGTCCACACCTACCTCGAGGGCGACCTGGAGTGGGCGCTGGGCGATCCCACCCTCGTCATCCCCATCGAGCCCGAGCTGGTGACCGCGGACGACCTGCCATTGGAGTAGTCATGAGCACGGTGACCGAGGCCGCCGCCCCGCTTCTGGCCATGCGGGGCATCGACAAGTCCTTTCCGGGCGTGCGCGCCCTGGAGGCTGTGGACCTAACCGTTCATGCCGGTGAGGTCGTGGCCCTCGTGGGCGAGAACGGTGCCGGGAAGTCGACCCTCATCAAGATCCTGGCGGGCGCCCAGCCCATGGATGGGGGCGAGATCCTGGTGGGCGGACAGCCCGCCCGCATCGCCGCCCCCGCCGACGCCATGGAGCTGGGCATCCGCGTCATCTACCAGGAGTTCAACCTCGTCCCCCAGCTCACGGTCATGGAGAACATCTATCTGGGCCGAGAGCCCACGCGAGCGGGCATGGTTGACTTTCACGCCATGGAGGAGGGGTGTTCCGGGCTCCTTGAGCGGATCGGAGCCGACGCCCGGCCACGGGACGTGGTGGGACGACTCTCCGTTGCCCAGCAGCAGCTCGTGGAGATCGCCAAGGCCCTGAGCCAAGACGCCCGGATCCTGGTGCTCGACGAGCCCTCGGCCACATTGACCGATCGGGAGCTGGACCGCCTCTTCGCCCTCATCCGGGACCTGAGGCAGCAGGGCGTGGGCATGGTGTACATCTCCCACCGACTCGAGGAGATCTTCGAGATCGCCGACACGGTCACCGTGCTACGCGACGGCCATCACGTGATCACCGCGCCCACCTCGGAGCTGAGCCGGGACGACATCATCCGGCACATGGTCGGCCGGGAGCTGCAGGACCATATCCCCTCGACCGTCGCCCACGCCGCGGACGAGGCGCTACGCGTCGAGGGGCTAACCCGAAGCGGAGCATTCGAGAGCGTGAGCCTGACGGTCCGCGAAGGCGAGATAGTGGCCCTGGCGGGACTGGTCGGATCGGGACGGACCGAGGTCGCCAGGGCCATTTTCGGCGCCGACCCGGTCGACTCGGGGAGGATCCTCGTGGGCGGCGAGGAGGCACAGATCGCCTCGCCGCGGGACGCCATCTCCCGGGGCATCGGCCTGGCCACCGAGGATCGAAAGGGCCAGGGCTTGGTGCTGGGCATGGGCGTGGCCGCCAACATCACCCTCGCCGACCTCCGGGCCATCACCCGTGGCGGGTTCTTGTCCCGCGGGGCCGAGGTGGGTGCTGCCGACCGGTACGTGGACCAGCTCCAGATCCGCACCCCCTCCCTCACCCAGCTCGTGCGCCTACTGTCGGGTGGCAATCAGCAGAAAGTGGTGCTCGCCAAGTGGCTCTTCACCGATTGCCGGGTGCTGATCCTCGACGAGCCCACCCGGGGGATCGACGTGGGCGCTAAGACCGAGATCTACCATCTGATGAACGAGCTGTGCGATCGGGGCAAGGCGATCCTCATGATCTCCTCCGAGCTGCCCGAGGTCCTCGGTGTGGCCCACCGCATCTACGTTATGCGTGAGGGGCACATGGAGGGCGAGCTGGATCGGGAGGACGCCACCCAAGAGCGGATCATGCACCTGGCCACAGGGGGAGCCGCGGAATGACCACCCCCGAGCCTCAGTCGGCTGAGGATAGGGACACGGCCGCTCGGAGACGCGGGGAGCTCCTCAGCCGCTTCGCCCTGGCGGGCACCCTGGCGTTCCTCTGCCTGCTCTTCGCCATAACCACCCGCGACCACGTCTTCATCAAGAGCGCGAACCTGATCAACGTCGCCAGCCAGAGCGCGATCAACACCATGATCGCCGTCGGCATGACCCTGGTCATCGTAACCGCCGGCATCGACCTCAGCGTGGGCTCCATCGTGGGCCTGGTGGCCGTGTTCTCCGCGGGCGTCATGGTCCAGGGGCTGGACTTCACCGTTGGGGCGTACCGCGTCCAGCTTCTCCCCGAGCTTCCGGGGCTCGGGGGCGTCGCCATCGGCCTGGCGGCGGGCCTGCTGGTGGGGGCCCTAGCGGGCCTGGTGAACGCCTTGGCCATCGTGCGGTTCAAGGTCACGCCCTTCATTGCCACCTTGGCCATGATGCTCATCGCCCGGGGCGCCGCTCACTTGTACTCGGTATCCCCCGTCCGGAACGTACCCGACGCCTTCGTGTGGCTCGGGCAGGGGAGATTGGCCCAGGTGCCAATACCCGTCTACGTGGCCATCGGTGTGGTGATCGTGGGGTGGCTGATCCTGGCCAAGACACCCTTCGGCAGGCATGTCTATGCCGTAGGTGGAAACGAGGAAGCGGCTCGGCTGTCGGGTATCCCTGTAGGACGGACCAAGCTCTGGGTCTACGTCGCCAGTGGGCTGTGCTCGGGGATCGCGGGCATGGTCCTTGCGGCCCAGCTCGAGGCGGGCGATCCCAAGCTGGGCCAGACGTACGAGCTGGATGCCATAGCCGCGGCCGTCTTGGGCGGCACGAGCCTGATGGGCGGGCGTGGCACCATACTGGGCACCGTTCTCGGCGCCCTCATAATCGGTGTGCTCGATAACGGACTGACCATGCTGCACGTCTCGTCCTTCGCGCAGATGGTCATCAAAGGACTGGTGATACTCGGTGCGGTCATCCTCGATCAGAAGCGGCAGAATGCGTAGCGTCTTCCCGGGCCTTCTGCTCGCCGCGGCAGCGCTGGCCTGCCTCTCGGGCTGCAAAAAGGAAGACGTAGCGGCGGCGGCCGCGGAGCAGGCGGCCGAAGAGGCCGCTCAGCGACCGGTTATCACCGAGTCGGTCGACATCACCGCCATCGGTCTCTCTGTGTATCCGGGCGCCCAAGCCGTCGATGATGGCGAGCTTACCGTGGACATGGTCGCCAGCTCCGCCTACGGGTATCTCGCCACCTACACCACCAATGCCTCCTTCGAGCGTGTGGTGAACTGGTACCGCGACCAAATGGAGAAGCCCCTGGTGACGGTGGCCACCTCGGACATCGGCCGATCGGCAAGCCTCCGCGAGGACTCGGCCAACCGCGAGGAGGTCACCTCCCGTGTCGTGCTGGTCTCGGAGACCGACGATGGCGTGGAGATCCGGCTGGCCGCCGATGCCCACAGGGCCCGCTTCTCCGTCTACCTGGACAACGTCCCGAGCCGGCAAGAGGATGCCGTGGTCGACGTCATCGCGACCTGGCGGCAGGACACCACAGAGGGTGGCGACGAGTGGACCGAGGCGGAGCTCCAGATCGCCAAGGAGGAGGCCCGCAAGCTCCTGACTGTGCTGCCCCGGCCCGTCGACTTCGAGCTGGGTTACGACGAGGCCGTGGAGCTTCGCGATTCCCTCGCCGAAGCCGGCGGCGATGCCCGCATCCTGCCCCCGCCGGGGGAGGGCACCGACTTCCGCGGACCACGCTTCAGCGGCCCTGACGTCGACTTCGAAGGCGTGCGCGCCGAGACGTCCGAGGCCCTGACCGACGAGCTTATGGAGGAAGAAGGGGTTGCCGAGCCCGATCCCGAGGCCGTCGAGGGCACCGTTGATCCCGTGCTCGATGAGTCCGATCCCTCCGTCGACGTCGAGGACCCGGGGCTGGACGTCCATGGCGAGCCCCTCTTCGACTTCACGCCCGAGATCGGGGAGTACGAGCCGGCGGGATGACCCGCGGGCGCCATCGCGAAAGGTGCTGTCCGTGCTGACCCTCATCGCGTGCAGCCTTCTGGCGATGGGGCAGGCAGCCGCTTCGCCCCCACTTATCGGGCCCAGCGGCGCGCCCGCCCACCGGTTCGTCGCGTCACTGTCCGTGGACTGGGGTGGACGCGACGAGCGCGGCGACCTCATCTGGGCCCGCCGGGTCAGCGACTCCTACGACGACCTCACCATCGCCGCTGCTCTCATCGCGGGCGCGGCCGATGACGAAGACGGGCCGCGCCTCTTCAACGAGCTCGGCGATGCCGCCATCCTCTCGGGAATCGTCACCACCAGCCTCAAACGGATCACGAACGTCCCCAGACCCGGGGAATCCGACAACCGGGACAGCTTCCCCAGCGGTCACGCCTCCCTGGCCTTCGCAACGGCCACCATCCTCGCCGACGAGTACCCCACTGCCCGCCCCATCTGGTACCTCTGGGCCGCCAGTGTGGCAGCGTCACGCGTGGCGCTCAACCGACACCGCGTCATCGAGATAGTGGCCGGAGCCGCAGTAGGCACATGGGCCGCTCTAGCGGTGCTGGATACCGATCGATCGGTCATGAAGCACCTGACGAAGGAGTTCCAGGTGGGCAGTGTTGAGTTCCAGTTCCTGCCCAGAGTGCACCCAAGTGGCATCACGGTTCTGGAGGCGCGATGGTGACGGCCGAGCGCAAAAAAGTTCGGGAATTCCCCCTCCTTAGTGCAACATTTTCGGGGGCCGAGGCGTCTGTCTTATTGAAGCGGCCTGACTCCCCGCTTCACTGGCTTACTCCTCTGGTCGAAGGGAGCCGCTCGTTGGCTCCCTTCGACGCTTTCTCTCCCCTCCCGCCTCGGGGTGCCCAACCATGACCCATCCCACGACAGCTCCCCAGGC
>WJIW01000460.1 GCA_014730065.1 Armatimonadia bacterium
GTATTGGGTTGGGTGTCTTGGGGCCCGCGGGGGGCGAACATGGCAGTGGTCTCGGTGGGCCAGGGTACCGCAATCGGACCGGACATGAGCTGCGCGGCCAAGGGGTTTGGGGAGGGGACGGCATGGCCATGGAGCGCAACCTGATCGGGCGGGCGACGGCATTCCCCAGCAGCGTACGGCATGCCGCCACCGTCGTCGCGGAGGTGACGGCGGGAGCCCACGCTCGGCCACCCACGCCCGTACACTATCACGTACTACTGGATGCCAGTGGCTCCATGTACGCCTCCCTGCTGCCCGCCGACGAGCGAGCCCGTTTCGTGCAGCTCGGCCTGGCGCGGGACGAGCTGGAGCCCGCCACGAGCGATGGCGCGAGCCTGTGGACGGTGACTGGCGAGACCCGCCTACAGATGGCCATGGCCAATGTGCATCCGATGCAGACCGTGGTCGCCTCGCTGCTGCTGGCCCTGGACCGCCTGCCGCCCCATGCCGACATGAGCGTGACCGCCTTCGCCAGCGAGCACCGGCAGCTCTTCGAGTCGGCTCGAGCCAGCAGCGGGGCTCGGGACGCCGTGGAGCGGCTGGCCAATCGCGGGTGGACCGATGAGCTGGGCGATGACACGCACCTCGGCCCGCCCCTGGAAGCCACTTGGCGAGCCATCGTGGAGGCGCCCGCGGGGACCCGGCACAAGGTGATCCTCATCGGAGATGGCCGTCTGGATGACCGTGCCGAGGCCCTGCGTGAGCTGAGCCGGCTAATGGCCACCCGCTGCACCATCCTGACCATGGGCATCGAGGACGAGGCCGCCTCGACGGTCCTCATGCAAGTCGCCGACGCCGCCGGGGGGCACTACTACCCCCTCAAGCAGCCCGTGGACCTGGCCTACGCCATCGGCGTGGACTCCGAAGCCGATGACAAGCTCGTTACCGATAGCTTGGAGCTGCTCATGCGGCCGCGAGGCGACCTCAAGCTGGGGGGTGCGCTCCAGCTCGACCCGGTGACCCGAGAGCTCGGTCCGCGGGTCACGCCGGGGGCGGGAATCCTGATCCCCGCGGGGCCCCTCAGGCGCCAGGAGACGCGGCTGTTCGTTCTCACCCTGTCGGTGCGCGACCGAACCATCGTGGACTACACGAAGCCCCTCTGCAGCCTGACCCTTCGCCTCGGCGATGCTCCAGCCATGACCGAGGAGCAGACCCTGGATGTCACCCTGGACGACGGCTCGACCCGCTTCTCCGACCACGCCCGGCGCGCCGTGCTCAGGGCCCAGGCCCATATGGTGCAGCTCGCCGCCGAGCAAGCCAAGGCAGCGGGCGACCTGGCCCGGGCCGAGCGAAGCTACCTCCAGCTCGCCCGGCTCCTGGAGAGCCTGCAGCACACCTCCCTCGCCGAGTCAGTACTGGCCCAAGCGCGGGACCTGGGGGTCCGGGCGCGAACCGTGCCGGGCGCGGGACCGGGGACCATTCTCGTGCGGGGCCGCGGCTCCACGGAGGAGTAGCGACGGAAGGGAGAGAGTCGCCATGGCCAAGTTCGTCGTCTACGGTGAGTCGGGAGGAGAGGCCGTCGAGGCCGAGCTGGGGTCTCTTGCCGTCACACTAGGCCGGGCCGAGAGCGGCGAAGGCTCAATGGTCAGTGACTTCGTTGGGCTCCCCGACCCCGCCGTTTCCGCCGCCCACGCTCAACTTCAGCTCCGGGGTGGCCGGTGGTATGTCATCGACCTGGCCTCCACCAACGGTACCCGGCTCGACGACGAGCCCGTGATGCCCAATCAGCTCGTGCCCTTCCCTCCGGGCACTACACTACAGCTCGGCCGCTCCACGACTCTGGAGATCAAGAGCGTGCCTACCGAGGGCGAGCGTGTCGCCGTGCCGGTGGATAGCACCGCGCCCCTGTTCTCCCTGGAGGGGGTGGCCGAGCACCTCAGCGCGGCCGAGAGGGCCCAGCTTGCCGAGATGGGGGCCGATCTCGGCGTGAGCGGCACCGAGGCTTGGCTCAGTGTGGAGGAGCGGGAGCTGCTCGCGGGCAGCGGCCTGGCAATCCCGGAGCATCCAGCCCTGACGCAGGACTCCACGGCCGCCCTGAGCGAAGCACTGGCTAGCAGCGAACCCGAGGACCCGGATACCGAGACGGTCGCCACCCCCCGCGCCGTCTACCCCGCTCCGCGGGCCGAGCCCGCCGGGGAGCCGGTACTGCCCCAGCAGCCTCTGGAGCAGGCCCCGGGGCCGTCGGGCATGGTCATCGCCATCGGCGTGTTATCCCTGGCGGTGGTGCTGCTGATCGTCTTGCTCGTCTCCCGCTGGGTGGCCTAGCGCTGAGCGCCGGTCCACCCTCTACGCGATCCTAAGGAGGACCTTCCATGCACCGATGCACGTGGCTGTTGGCCGCCCTTGCGGCGGCTGCTCTGGCGAGCGGCGCCTTGGCCGACTCACCGATCACCAGCACCTACTTCGCCGAAGCCTATTCCGAGGACTACGCCATGGTGAAGGCCGCCGAGGAGTCGGGGGCCATGACCCTGGAGATCGCCCAGTACCTGGCGGACTCCGAGACCCCCATCGACGTCAAAGCCGCGGTGGTCAACGCGCTGAGCTGGGAGTTCGAAGGTAAGTCCAATGCCGAGACCTACTGCGAGATGCGGTTCCCCGATGCCGACGACATCCCATCGCCGCGGGACGTCTCGGGCGAGGACGCTCTGGTGATCGGCTACCTGCAAGTGATGGACAACTACTTCGAGCCCGCCGAGGCGCTGCCTATGCTGATCCACGCTCGGCGGGAGCTGCCCGAGAGCTTCACCGTCGCCATGGTCCATACCCTCTGCGAGTGCCAGCGCCGGTTCGATGACGTGCAGCAGTGGGACCAGCTCTGGGCCTTGACCGAGGAAGTGGTCAACGACGAGGAGCTCAATGGCGACATGCGCCTAGGGGCAGTCCGGATCATCGTGGACTACATGTCCATCTACGGCGAGGAGTAGCCTCGAGCCCGCTCGTAGGATGGCGCCACCGGATCGTGCTACACTGGTAGTCTTTCCGGAGTGGACGCCCATGAGCGACCGGATCGCCCTCATCGCCAATCCAGGATCCCGCCAGGGACGCCTCCGCGCGGGGGTGGCCGAGCGTCACCTTCTAGATCGGGGCCTGGCTGCCGAGGTCCTGTACTCCGAGGCCCCGGGCCACGGCGTGACCCTGGCCCGGGAGGCCTCCTCGCGTGGCGCCCGGGTCGTGGCCGCCGTGGGCGGGGATGGCACCATCGGCGAGGTGCTCAACGGCATCCTGCTGGCCGAGACCCAGGCGGCGCTGGGCATCGTGCCCGCCGGCACGGGTAACGACACGGCCAAGGGCCTGCGGATCCCCATCCACGATGTCCCCGCCGCGGCGGACCTCCTTGCGGACCGGCCGCCCCGGGCCCTGGATCTGCTCGAGGTCAACGGCCGCCCGGCACTTGGGTTCGGGGTGATCGGGTTCGCCGCCGACCTGGGTATCGCCGTGAACCGATGGAAGGGCGGGCCGCTGCGCTGGGTCAGCCAGGTCCTCCGCAGCCAGACGTACCGGGTGGCAGCCGTGCAC